>NZ_JBHVYI010000087.1:0-36140 GCF_042880975.1 Streptomyces sp. NPDC058289 | reverse complement strand
AGGGCGCGCACCGTACGGTGCGCGCCGCCCCTCCCGCGTTTCCGCCGGTGGGTCGGCTGGATCAGCCCAGCTGGTACTTGCCCTGCACGTCGACGATCATGTCAACGCTCTTCCACCCCTGGTTCCAGAAGTCGATGCCCGCGCCCTGGCCCACGGTCGTCTGCACCAGGTTCGGTACGGTCGCTCCCGCCGTCCAGTTCAGGGCCGAGGAGACGGGCCGTTGCGGCGTGGTCGCCGTGCCGTCTCGGTAGTCGGACCCCTCGTTGTGGTCAGCGGCGACAGACAGGAAGCCCACCTCGGTGGTGTTGGTCACCGTGGCGTTGAACACCCAGCCGACGACGGGGTGGATGTCCTGATCCTGCGGCAGGAAGACCGGCAGGTACGAACGGGCCGGCACCGGTCCGGACTTCTTGCCGCCCCACCACTTGTCCTTGCGCGTGTCCACGACCCGGTACGGGACTCCGGCGGGCACGTAGGCGGCCGGGCTGTCTGCACCGTAGTAGCCGACGACGTCGATGACCACGTCGGTCGACATCCAACTCCCGTTGCGTACGGTGATCTTCCCGTCGGCGCCGACCGGCACGATCACCGAGTTGGCAACCGTCTGTTCGGGAGCGAAGTTCACGTTCGACGTGGCCGGAGCCTGCTGACCGGCGGGGTAAGCGGTCAGGTGGCCGCTTTGCCACGGGTTGGTGACGGTCAGGTTGAGCGCCACGGCGGTGGCCCCCTTCGGCACGCGCCCGACCCCGGCGATCGCGACGTCGACGGTGCCGTACTCGGGGACCCGGCCACCGATTCGCTCGCGCGTGTCCAGGACGCGGGTCGGAGTCAGCGCGGTGTAGCCGCCGGCCTCCGACGCCGTGAAGTAGCCGGTGACGTCCGCGAGGAGGTCGACCGACTCCCAGCCACCGTTGAACAGGTGGACGAAACCGTCCTTGCCGACGTTCGCGATCACCAGGTTCGGGACGCTCTGGCCCGCCAGGTAGTTCACGTTCGAGGTCTCGACCGTCTCGGCCAGTCCCTTGTCGGACTGGACCGATACGTGACCCGGGCCCGTGGTGTTGGTGACGGTGACGTTGAGGACCACCGCGCGGACCCCGGCGGGCACGTCGGCGGCGCCCGCGACCTTCAGGGCGACCGAGCTGCGCCCCGCGACCTTGGCCTTCTTGGCACCGACGCCGGCACGGGTGTCCAGCAGCCGGGTGGGCGCGTGCGGGGTGAACTCGGTACCAGCGGTGACGAACTTGACCTCGTTCACAGCCTGGACGCCGCGCGTGGTGTCCTTCACCGTGACCTTGATGGTGTACGACCCGAGCGCGTACCCGTGCGAGAAGTCCCAGCGCTTCGAGCCGTGGCTCGCAGAGCCTTGGCCCTCGGTCTTCGTCCCGTCGCCCCAGTCGACGGTGACGTCGAGCTCGGCGTCCTCGCTCGTGGCGAGGACCGACAGATCCATCTGGTGTGGGGTAGTGGCGGTGGCCTCCAGCGCGATGGCGGGAGATGCGGAGCTCAGCTTGCCCTGAGCCCCCGCCGCCCCGCTCCCCGCGCCGGCCAACGGCGTGACGACCGTACGGTCGGCGGAGCTACGGACGGTCTCGCTCTCGGGCCCCCCGGCCTCGAGCGGACCGAGGTCGGGCTGGGCCACTCCGGGACCGCCCGGAGCGGCCGGAGCCGCCTGTGCGATGCCCGGAAGGAGTCCCACCCCTGCTGCCACGAAGGCAGCCGAAACTATGAGTCGGCGATTGCGCACCGGCCCCCCACTTCTGTTGATTTCGATCGAACTTTGCGATCTTAACCACCGCACACAACCCCTTACCGGCCATGCCCCACAGCGGTATATGCTCCGCCTGCCCGCGAACCCCGTGCTGATCACGGAACCGGGCCTGCTTGAACTGGGGGGTTCATGAGGTTGCTGCCGCTTGGCAGAGGTATGTCCGCGACCAGGGGGAGAAGCCGTACGGCCCTCGCCTCCGGCGCCCTTCTGCTCGCCGTGCTGACGGCGTTCACCGGCCGGAGCGGGTCCGCCCTCGCGGCCCCGTCACCCGGCACCACCACGACCGATCCGGCCGCGGCCGCCGGTCCGGCCGCCACCGCGCCGCAGGCTTCCGGCCCGCAGGCCGCGCCGAAGCCGGACCCGAAGGCGGCCCGGGAGGCCGCCGTCCGCTCGCTCGTACAGGCCGACCCGTCGGGCCCCTGCCCGGCGGCGCTGAAGCCGCACGAGATCGTCGACTGCGCTGTCCCGTCCGGCACGACGGCCCGGATCGCGCTGACCCTGCCGCAGCAGAAGGACCTGGTCCTCATCCAGGCCGTCTCCGCCCAGGGGTCGCTCTATCCCCGGCTCCTCGCACCCGACGGCTCGGCCGTCACCTGCGAGCCGGTACGCCCGTTCACCGAAGGCGCCCTGCGCTGCCCCACCACCACCGCGGGCACGTACACGCTGACGCTGCTGAACAACAGCAGCAACGAGACCGGCGCCTCCGTCGCGTACACCCCGCTGCTCTCCACCACCGCCTGCATCCCGGTCGGTGCCGCCGACTCCAAGCTCGGCGCCCCGACCCTGTTCCAGCGCTCGCTGCGCGCCGGCTCCTCCGGCGACTGCTACACGCTGGGCCTGGCCGCGAACGACGTGCTGCGCAGCCACGCCACCTCCTACCAGGTGCTGGAAAGCGTCTACGACGCCGCCGGCAAGGAGATCTGCTCCTCCCTGAACCGCGAGGGCGACGCGCTCGACTGCACCCTCACCGGCCCCGCCCCGTACCGGGTGTCGGTCCTGGTGCCCTACGGCGCGGCCGGGACCTACGCCTTCACCGCCGCCCGGTTCTCGAAGCCCGAAGGCTGCCCGGTCGTCGAGCCCCAGGCCTACGGAGCCTCCCCGGACCTGACCTCCACGGTGCGCTGCCGCGTGCTGCGCGTCCCGTCGGCGGGCCCGTACACCTACGCCCCGGTCTCCACCGGCTCCGCGCCCTACGGCTTTCTTTACACGGCTGCGGGCACCGATGTCGCCGACTGCGCGAAGGGCTGCACCCTGGCCGCCGGCGACTACACCTGGGCGGCCATTCCCGGCAGTGCGGACAACAGCGCCTTCGGGATGTCCTTCCACTCCACGAAGGAAACCCGGGGCTGCACCGCGACCCGGGACAGCGGCCTGGTGTCCGGCCCTGCGACCGGCACCTTCGGCGGTCCCGGGCAGCAGCTCTGCCTGACCCTCCCGACCGCCACCGGCAAGGGCGTGTACCTCCTCGACCGGGCCCCGGCCGACGGCGCCAGGGCGGACGCGGTCGTCTACGACGCGGCCGGCGTCCAGCAGTGCGAAGGCTCCCGGGAAGTCGTCTGCAAGCTGACCGGTACCGCACCGTTCCGCGTGGCGCTGAGCGGCGACGCCTCCAAGGCGTACGGCCTGGTGGTCCACCGCACCGGCGAGTCCGCAGGCTGCGTTCCCTGGCCGCAGACCACCTTCGGGTCCTCCACCGGTGGACAGGTCAAGCTGACGGCCGAGATCGGACAGGCCTGCCTGTCCGTGCCCGCCGACAAGCACTCGGCCGCCGAGGTGATCGACTACACCAACCATCAGAACAGGCTGAACGCCACGGTCCGGATCGTCGACCCGCAGGGCAACGTGGCATGCGCTTCGGGCGACTCCACGATCGCCGTGTGCCGCATGACCCCCGGCACCCCCTACACGGCCCTGCTGGCCGGCTGGGGCGGAGCCGACACGTACACGCTGGTGCGACGCGACGTCTCGCCGACGGGGACCTGCACGGCCCCGGCGTCCACGAAGGTCGGAGGACCCTCCGTCCCCTTCGACCTGACCTCGTCCCTCGACGCCCGCTGCGTACGGGTTCCCGCCGCCGCCACGGACAAGATGCTGCTGACCGCACGGACGCTCGGAGGTCGGTCCGAAACCACGGCGACGATCGTCCTCGACGCTGCCGGCAACGTCGTCTGCGGGCAGTACGCGATCTCCTGCAAGATCACCGGCTCGACCTCGTACGTCATGGTCATGACCGCATTCGGCTACGAGGACAAGCCGATCCACACCAACGTGGACACCTGGAAGGTGGGCACGGCAGCCGGATGGGCTCCGGAGTGCACGGCGAACCGGGTCTCCCCCGAGGGCTTCCCGGCCCGCAGCGCAGTGCTCAGCGAATCCTCCACCGCCTACTGCGCCGTGCTCGACATCAAGGGTGGCCAGGGGTTCGACGTCGTCGGAACCAGCAGCGCCACCAACGGTGAAGCGCCCTTGACGGACCTGATCAGCGCCTCCGAATGGAACAACCGGCTACCCCACCAGTACAGCTGCCAGGGCTCGATGGGCCGGTTCGAGGTGAACTGCATGGCCAGCCACGGTGCCCCGGCCACCCGGGCCGTCCTGCTGGTGAGCCCCCACAAGGCCTCCACCCCCGTCGAGTTCACCATGCAGGGCGTCTGCGACACCGGCTGCACTCCCCCCGCGGCCCAGCTCCCGACCGGCATCAGCCCCGCCGCCAGCGCCACCGGTACGCGGACTCAGGCCGTCGTCAGCGGTACGGGCCTCACCCTGGGCACGAAGCTCAATCTGGTGGGCGGCGGCCACGAGCGGCCGCTCGTCCCGGTCTCCGTCAACGCCGAGGGCACCGCCCTCAACGTCCAGGTGGACGCCACCGATCTGCCCCCGGCCGTCTACGACCTGCTCCGCGAGGGCGCCGGCCACACCAGCGGGGTGCCCTCCCCGGGCTACCTCCCGAAGGCGTACACGGTCACGACGGCCTCGACTCCGGGCAAGTCCCGGTACGTGCCGCTGACCCCGTCCCGGTTCCTGGACACCCGCGACGGCACCGGCGCGAAGAAGCAGCGCGTCGGCGCGGGCGGTGTGGTCACCCTCCAGGTCGCGGGCGTCAAGGGCGTCCCGGCCACCGGAGTCACCGCCGTGGTCATGAACGTCACGGCCGTCCAGCCGACCCAGCCGGGCCACGTCACCGTCTACCCCAACAGCCGCCCGCTGCCCGGGGTCTCGAACATCAACTACGCGGCCGGGCAGATCGTGCCCAACCTCGTGACGGTTCCGGTGGTCAACGGGAAGGTGGACCTGCGCAACAGCGCCGGCACCGTCGACCTGATCGCCGATGTCACGGGCTACTACACCGACAAGGCCGGGACGGGCTCCTCCTTCACCCCGATCACCCCGTCCCGGTTCCTCGACACCCGCGACGGCACCGGCGCGAAGAAGCAGCGCGTCGGTACGGGCGGCGTGGTCGCCCTCCAGGTCGCGGGCGTCAAGGGCGTCCCGGCCACCGGAGTCACCGCCGTGGTCATGAACGTCACGGCCGTCCAGCCCACCGAGGCGGGCCACGTCACGGTCTACCCGAACGGTCAGCCCGTGCCCGGGGTCTCGAACCTCAACTTCACGCCCGGCCAGATCGTGCCCAACCTCGTGGTCGTCCCGGTGGTCAACGGAAAGGTGGACCTGCGCAACAACTCCGGCTCGGTCGACCTGATCGCCGACGTCACCGGCTACTACTCGGCGACCGGCTCGACGTTCTCGTCGGGTACGCCGGTCCGGCTCCTGGACACCCGCGACGGCACCGGCGCCCGCCCCGGAGCCGTGGGCTCGGGCGGGCTGGTCAGCCTGCAGGTGGCCGGGGTGGAAGGCGTACCGGCGCAGGGGGTGACCGCGGTCGTCCTGAACGTCACGGTCACCAACCCCACGTCCGACAGCCACCTCATCGTCCACCCGCACGGAGCGGCCCGCCCCAACGTGTCGAACCTCAACTTCACGGCCGGCAAGACCGTCTCCAACCTGGTGGTGGTCCCGGTGGTGGACGGCCGGGTGACGTTCTTCAACAACTCCGGCTCGGTGGACGTGATCGCCGACTTGAACGGGTACTTCACCTCGTAAGGGTGAGCGCTGAGCACTGAGTGAAACGCAGGAGGTCCCGCCCGGTCTTACGACCGGGCGGGACCTTCGCGTTGTAGGGCCAGGTGGAGAGGTGGGTGTGACGGGTTCCCTCGTAGGGTGAATCCCGTGCGTGACGGAGAGGAGACTGCGGTGGCTGAGACTGTGGTGGCCGAGGTGATGGCCGAGCTGGCCGCGCTGGAGGACCCGAAGGCGCGGGCCGTGAACGAGAAGCACGGTGACGATCACGGTGTGAATCTCGGCAAGCTGCGCGCGCTCGCGAAGCGGTTGAAGACGCAGCAGGAACTGGCCTGCCGGCTCTGGGAGACGGGTGACACCGCCGCGAGGCTGTTGGCGATCCTGATCTGCCGCCCGAAGGCTTTCGGGCGGGACGAGCTGGACGCCATGCTGCGCGACGCGCGCAGGCCCAAGGTGCACGACTGGCTCGTGAACTACGTGGTGAAGAAGAGCCCGCATGCGGAAGAGCTGCGTCTCGCATGGTTCGCCGATCCCGATCCCGTGGTCGCGAGCGCCGGGTGGGCGCTGACCACCGAGCGGGTGGCGAAGAAGCCCGATGGTCTGGATCTCGCAGGGCTGCTCGACGTCATCGAGGCGGAGATGAAGGACGCCCCTGACCGCCTACAGTGGGCGATGAACCACTGCCTGGCCCAGATCGGCATCGAGCATGCCGATCAGCGGGCCCGTGCACTCGCCATCGGCGAGCGCCTGGAGGTCCTCAAGGACTATCCGACACCCCCCGGGTGCACCTCTCCGTACGCGCCCGTCTGGATCACCGAGCTGGTGCGCCGGAAGACCTGACGGGCGGGCGATAAAGCGGTGGACAGCCCCCGCCCGCTGGGTGAGCATCTCCGCGATGAGTACTGAACTTCTCCCCAAGCGCGTCCGCTTCGTCAAGCTCAACGCAAAGGCCCTGCGGGCTCTTGCCGACGGTGACCTCGCAGGTGGCAGCGCCGAGGCCGGGGTGGCCCTCGACGAATACTTCGTGTCCGACCGTGCCCGCTGGATCTTCGGCTACCGCGCCGATCAGCTCGCCAAGGACCCGTCCGCCGCCCCCTGGACCACCCGGGCCGCAGTGTCCGAGCCGGACGGAACGGTCATCGGCGACGCCGGGTTCCACGGCCCGCCGAGCGAAGACGGCGTGGTCGAGGTCGGCTACAGCGTCGTGTCCACCTACCGCCGCCAGGGCTACGCCCGCGCCATGCTGACCGCCCTCCTGGCCAGGGCCGCCGAAGAACCCGATGTCAGGACCGTCCGGGCCACGATCCGATCCGACAACACCGCTTCCCTGGCCACCATCGCCGGCTTCGGCTTCACCCGCGTCGCCGAGCGGGGAAACGAAACCGACGGGATCGAGCTCGTCTTCGAACTCCGTCTTCCCTCTGGATCAGCCACGGCCGGTCGGTAGCGGGAGTCGGGTGTCGGGAGTGCGTGCGGCGGCGGACGTGGCGTAGTACTCCTGGAGAGACGTAGGGACACGTTCGTTCTCACTTGGAGTCGTCGATGGCCGTTCGCCGTGTCGTGCCCAACATCCAGTCGGAGGCCGCGCAGGAGAGCAAGGAGTTCTACGGCCTGCTGGGCTTCGAGGAGGTCATGAACCTCGGCTGGATCATGACGCTCGCCTCCCCGTCCAGCCCGGCGGCGCAGATCAGCGTCATGACCAGTGACAAGACCGCACCCGTCGTCCCCGACATGAGCATCGAGGTGGACGACGTGGACGCGGCCTACGCAGTCATCCGCGAGAGCGGCGCGGAGATCGTGCACCCCTTGCAGGACGAGGAGTGGGGCGTGAGGCGGTTCTTCGTCCGCGACCCCAGCGGACGGGTGGTCAACGTGCTGGGCCACCGCTGACGGCTCCGGGCGCGGTTCTCCGGGACGTCCCGCCCCTGACGCGGGGCGGCACGCCGTCGCGAGCCGCCCCCGGGAGCGCTACTTGGTCTGGTAGACGCCGAAGACGTCGACGATCAGGTCGGCGTCCTTCCAGCCCTGGTTCCAGAAGTGGATGATGCCGTGCTCGCCGTCACCGGCCTGCACCATGTTCGGGACGGTCTTTCCGGCCGTCCAGTTCAGGTTGGAGGACACCGGGCGCGGCGCTACGGGCGCACCGGGCTGGTCGTTGACCAGCCACGGGAACGGTCCCGGGGCCACCGACAGGAATCCGGTGTCCGTGGTGTTGGTGACCGTCGTGTTCAGCACGAACGCCTCGACGCCCGCCGGGTCGTCGATCACCGAGAAGCCCTGGGCGATGTAGTCGCGGGCCGGGAACTTCCCGCCTCCGTACCAGCTGCCGGGCTTGCGGGTGTCGAGGGTGCGGTGCGTCCCCGTCGGGAGGTAGGCCGCCTTGCTGTCCTTGCTGTAGTAGCCGACCACGTCGATCACCACGTCGGTCGGGGCCCAGCCGCCGTTGAAGACGTTGACCATGCCGTCGGCGCCGACCGGCACGATCACCGAGTTCGCCACCGTCTCGCCGGCCGCGAAGTTCAGGCTGGACGCGGTGGGGACCATGGCACCGCTCGGGTACAAGGAGAGGTGACCGGCGTCCTTCGGGTTGGTCGCCGTCACGTTCAGCGCCACCGCCGTGATCCCCCCGGGCACGGGGTTGACGCCGCCGACCCGGGTCTGGAACGAGGTCCGCGCGGGAACCTGGCCCTTGGCCGTGCCGAGGCCCTCGCGGGTGTCGGCGAAGCGGGTCGGCTTCAGCGCCGTGTAGCCGCTGGCCGCCTTGTACGTGAAGTAGCCCGTGATGTCGACGACCAGGTCGACGGGGCTCCAGCCGCCGTTGAAGAGGTCGACGTAGCCGTCGCTACCGACCTTCGCGATGACCGTGTTCGAGACGGACTGGCCGGTCGCGTAGTTCAGGTTCGACGTCTCGGGGATCCCCGTGTCGTCGCCCTCCCACACCGTCACGTGCCCGGGGGCGACCGTATTGGTGACCGTGACGTTGAGGGCCACCGAGTCGACGCCGCTCGCGACGCCGGAGCCGCCCGCAGGAATGCCGCCCGTGCCGGCCACCTTCACGCGGGTATGGCCGCGCCCGGCGACCTTGCCCGCCTTCGTGCCCGTGCCGTTGCGGGTGTCCAGCAGCCGGGTCGGGGCGTACGGGTTGAACTCGGTGCCCAGGGTGAGGTGCGTGAGCCCGTTCTCGGCGCGGACACCGTTGGTGCCGTCGACGACCGTCACCTTCACCGGGTACTCGCCGACCTCGGTGTACGTGTGCGGGTGCTGCTGCTCGCCGGTCCCCTTCGTGGTGAACTCGGTCGTCGTCCCGTCGCCCCAGTCGATGGTGACGTCGAGCGGCACGTCCTCGCTCGTGACCTCGGTCTTGATCTCCAGTCCGAGCGCGGTGCTGCTGTGGCCACCCACGCCGACGCGGAGGTCCTTGTTCCCGCCGGCCGCGGTCGCGCGGCTGACCGTGGGCAGCGTCGTGCGGACCGTGCGATCGGCAGGGCTGTCGTACGTCTTCTCCGCGACGGGCGCCGCAGGCACGGTCGGCGTGGCCGAGGCCATGCCCGGGATGAGTCCGAGTCCCG
Source organism: Streptomyces sp. NPDC058289 (assembly GCF_042880975.1). NCBI lineage: Bacteria > Bacillati > Actinomycetota > Actinomycetes > Kitasatosporales > Streptomycetaceae > Streptomyces > Streptomyces sp. NPDC058289. The sequence goes on along the minus strand of NZ_JBHVYI010000087.1, from coordinate 26,723 downwards.
CGGCCATCAGGGCCGCAGATATTACGAGTCGGCGATTGCGCACCGGACCCCCCAATTTTGCTGTTTCAAACACCGTCAGAGTCAAACCTGATCAGCGTAACCAGCGGAACTACCACGCCAGCTGTGAGATTTCTTCGGCGACCACGGCACAACCATCCGCCGCCGGGTCGATCAGCGGGAAGTGGCCGATGCCGTCCAGCAGGGTCAGTCCGACCATCTCCCCCGCCAGCGCGGCCGCCGCGACGTACGCCTCCGACACCGCCTCCGGGACCACGATGTCGCTCCGCCCCTGGACCAGCGCCGTCGCGATGCCGGTCGGGAGCAGCGCCGCCGGGTCGGCGTACGGGCGTCGTGCCGCGAAGGCGCCCTCCCCGCCCAGGAGTTGCGCCGAAGCACCCCCGCACACCCCGAGCTCCTCCGCGACCGTGAAGTCCGCGATCGGGGCCAGCGCCACCACTCCGCGCAGCAGCGGCGGCGAGGGCAGCCTCCAGCCGGCCGGGGCGTCCTGCGGGAGCACGTGCCGGGCCGCGGCCCACAGCGCGAGGTGGCCTCCGGCCGAGTGCCCGGTCAGCACCATGCGGCGGGGGTCGGCCTCCGGCAGGCAGCCGGCGGCGAGCTCCGGCAGGGCGTCCATGGCGGCGGCCACGTCGTCGAAGGTCTCGGGCCAGCGGCCGGCCACCGGTCCCTCGGCGTCCTGGTGGGGCAGGAGCTGCGATGCCGGGGACCGGCCGCGCCGGTACTCGACGTTGGCGACGGCGAATCCCTGCCGGGCCAGGAAGTCCGCGAAGGGGGTGATGTGTTGCCGGTCGTACGGGGCGCGCCACGCCCCGCCGTGCAGGACGACGACCAGCGGCGCGGAACGCGCGACGCCCGGCTGCGCCCGTTCCCCGCGGGGTGCGTGGAAGTCGACGATCTGGTCGGGGTGTTCCCCGTAGGCGGCCGTCGCGTCGGGGGCCACGGGCGGATGGGAGAAGGCCGAGGCGGCCTCGGCGGCGTCCCGTTCGACTGCGGGGTCCGTCATCGGCTCAACCTCCGGTAACGCGTGGGACTAGGGGGACTGGTGTTCCGGTGTTCCGGCAGGCGGGACCGTATCAGGCCGGAACGGTCCCCTCCGTGGCGGGCCGGAGAGATACCGGCGCGGGCGGGGCCGTAGCCCCGCCCGCGCGGTGATGTGACGTTTCGCTACCGGTTCACCCGAAAATGTGACCCAGTGCGCGCGCCGCACGCTCCGCGTCCGCGAAGCCGACGTACAGCGGGGTGAATCCGAACCGCAGGACGTCGGGGGCGCGGAAGTCCCCGATCACCCCCCGTGAGATGAGCTCGCGCATGACCCCGTCCGCGTTCTCCGTGCGCAGCGACACCTGGCTGGCGCGCTGGTCGTGCCCGGAGGGGGTGACCAGCTCGACCTTGCCCGCCGGGACGTACGCCGCCACGCAGTCGAGGAAGAAGTCGGTCAGCGCGAGGGACTTCGCGCGGACGTCCTCGACCGCGACCCCGTCCCAGGCGTCGAGGGCGGCTTCCAGCGCGAGCATGGACAGGATGTCCGGGGTGCCGACGCGGGCCCGCGCCACGCCCTGCGCGGCCTCGTAGGAAGGGGTCATCGCGAAGGGGTCCGCATGGCCGTTCCAGCCCGGCAGCGGGGAATCGAAGGCGGGCTGGTGGCGGGCGGCGACGTACAGGTACGCGGGGGCGCCGGGGCCGCCGTTGAGGTACTTGTACGTGCAGCCCACCGCGAGGTCCACGGCGTGCTCGTCGAGGCCGACGGGCAGCGCCCCGGCGGTGTGGCACAGGTCCCAGACGACGAGCGCCCCGGCGGCGTGCGCGGCCGCGGTGAGGGCGGGGAGGTCGTGCAGGCGGCCGGTGCGGTAATCGGCGTGGTTGAGGAGGACCACGGCGGTGTCCGGGCCCATCGCCCCCGCGGCGGCGGCCGGATCGACCGGGACGACCCGCAGGCCCGTCATCCGGGCCGCCGACTCGGCGATGTAGCCGTCGGTGGGGAAGGTGGCGGCGTCCACGAGCAGCTCGGTCCGGCCGGGCGCGGCCAGCCGGGCGGCGCCGACCAGGGCCTTGAAGAGGTTGACGCTGGTGGAGTCGCCGACGACCACCTGGCCGGCTGCGGCGCCGACCAGCGGGGCTATCCGGTCGCCGATGCGTTCGGGGGCGTTCCACCAGTTGGCTTCGCCCTCGGTCCAGGAGCGGATCAGGCGGGTGCCCCACTGCTCCGTGACGACCTCGGCGAGGCGGGCGGCCACCCCTGCGGGGAGCGCGCCGAGGCTGTTGCCGTCGAGGTAGACCACGCCCTCGGGGAGGGCGAAGCGGTCGCGGAGCTTGCCGAGGGGATCGGCCGCGTCCAGGGCTTCGGCGCGGGCCGCCAGGTCAGGGCCGGGAGTCGCGTCGGGGGTCGTGCCGGGAGTCGTGCCGGCGGTCTGCTCAGACATGGCTGCGCGCCGTCCACAGTTCCGGGAAGACGTTCTTCTGGGCGCGCTTCTCCAGCCAGGTCACGCCGGCCGAACCGCCCGTGCCCGTCTTCGCGCCCATCGCGCGCCGGGTGGCGACCAGGTGGTCGTTGCGCCAGCGCCAGACCAGCTCGGCGACGTCGGTGAGGACCTCGCCGAGGCGGTGCAGGTCCAGGTGGGCGTCCGGGGTCGCGTACAGGGCCGTCCAGACGGCTTCGACCTCGGGCGAGGGCTCGTAGCGCTGGGTCAGGTCGCGGTCGAGGACCGACGCCGGGACGGGCAGGCCGCGGCGGGCCAGCAGGCTCAGCACCTCGTCGTAGATGCTGGGCTCCTGGAGGGCCTTCTCCAGCTCCGCGTGGACGCGCGGGGCGCCGCGGTGCGGGACCAGCATGGAGGCGGCCTTGTCGCCGAGCAGGAACTCCATCCGGCGGTACATCGCCGACTGGAAGCCGGAACCCTCGCCGAGGGCGGAGCGGTACGCGTTGAACTGGCCCGGGGTCAGCTGGGCGAGGGGGCGCCAGGAGGCGTTGAGGGCCTCCAGCTCGCGGAGGGATCGTTTCAGCGCGTCCATCGCGACGGGGAGCTCGTCCTCGCGGAGCGCCTTCGCGGCGGTCTCCCACTCGTGGACGATGACCGTGAACCACAGCTCCATGACCTGGGTGGTGACCAGGAAGACCATCTCGCCCGGGTCGTCCGAGCGCAGGTGCTGGAGGTGGGTGAGGACGTCCGCCTGGACGTAGTCCTCGTAGGGGGTCGTGCCGGCGAAGTCGAGGTTCGGGGTGTCCGAACCGCCGTCTCCGGAGGCATCAAGGGCGTGCGACATCGCTGTCTCCTCGATACGTGCTTCCGGGTAGCGGTCCGCTCCTTCCGGTGAGGTGAGTGGAGCTCCGGTCCCCTGTCCGCATCATAAGACCGTCGTGCCGCAGGGCTTCAATAGTCAGTGGGGTACGTCACATTCCGCGACCGGGCGGACCCCAGGGGAGCCCGCCCGGTACCGCGCGCCCACGGCCTCAGACCGCGAGGACGTCCGCGGCCGTCTCGGAGGAGTCGCGCAGGAAGGTCGAGCAGCGCTCGTACTCCTCCTTCTCGTCGATCGCGCCGGCCGCGCGGGCCAGGGCGTTCAGGGCGCGCAGGAAGCCGCGGTTCGGCTCGTGCTCCCACGGCACCGGGCCGTGGCCCTTCCAGCCCGCGCGGCGCAGCGCGTCCAGGCCGCGGTGGTAGCCCGTACGGGCGTACGCGTACGACTCGACCGTGCGGCCGGCCGCGAAGGCCTCGTCGGCGAGGAGGGCCCAGGCGAGGGAGGAGGTCGGGTGCGCGGCGGCCACCTCGACGGCGGGGGTGCCCGCGGCGAGGGCCGCGATGCCCGGCTCGTCGGGGAGGTGGGTGGGGGCGGGGCCCCCGAGAAGGTTCTGGTGAAGAGACATGCCCACAGTCTGGGGGATGCGGGCACGAGGAAAGGGCCCGGCCCCGCCGTCCGTGGACGGTGGAGCCGGGCCCTTCCGGGTAGCCGCTGCTGTGTGAGCCGCTACGTGACGCTGTTACTTGAGCTTCGTGCCCGTGGAACGCAGGTTCGCGCAGGCCTCGGTGACGCGCGCGGCCATGCCGGCCTCGGCGGCCTTGCCCCACGTGCGGGGGTCGTACTTCGACTTGGTGCCGACCTCGCCGTCGACCTTGAGGACCGCGTCGTAGTTGCGGAACATGTGGTCCACGACCGGGCGGGTGAAGGCGTACTGGGTGTCGGTGTCGAGGTTCATCTTCACGACGCCGTTCTCCAGCGCGGTGGCGATCTCCTCGGCCGTGGAGCCCGAGCCGCCGTGGAAGACGAAGTCGAACGGGGAGGACTTGCCGTACTTCTCGCCGACGCCGGCCTGGAGGTCCTTGAGGAGCTCGGGGCGCAGGACGACGTTGCCCGGCTTGTAGACGCCGTGCACGTTGCCGAAGGAGGCGGCCAGCAGGTAGCGGCCCTTCTCGCCCAGGCCCAGGGCCTCGGCGGTGCGCAGCGCGTCGTCGACGGTGGTGTACAGCTCGTCGTTGATCTCGTGGCTGACGCCGTCTTCCTCGCCACCGGTCGGGGTGATCTCGACCTCGAGGATGATCTTCGCGGCGGCGGCCTTGGCGAGCAGCTCCTGGCCGATGGCCAGGTTGTCGGCCAGGGTCTCGGCGGAGCCGTCCCACATGTGCGACTGGAAGAGCGGGTTCAGGCCGCGGGCCACGCGCTCGGCGGAGATCTCGAGCAGCGGGCGGACGTAGCCGTCCAGCTTGTCCTTGGGGCAGTGGTCCGTGTGCAGCGCGACGGTGATGTCGTACTTGGCGGCCACGATGTGCGCGAACTCGGCCAGGGCGGCGGCGCCGGTGACCATGTCCTTGTTGTACTGGCCACCCAGGAACTCCGCACCACCGGTGGAGATCTGGATGATGCCGTCGCTCTCGGCCTCCGCGAAGCCGCGCAGTGCAGCGTGCAGGGTCTGGGTCGAGGTCACGTTGATCGCCGGGTAGGCAAACTTGCCTGCCTTCGCCCGGTCGAGCATCTCGTTGTAGACCTCGGGGGTTGCGATGGGCATCTGTCCGCTCCTTGGATGTGCGGGGAGTGTGCTTATTGCGGGCCCTGACCTGGGGGCGACGTTGCCGTCGTCCCCATCTTTCCAGACTCGCGCCCCCACTCCACCTCCGCGACGGCACCGCGCGGCCCGATCCGGGGGGAGTGTTTCACGTGAAACACTCCCCCCGACCGGAAAGGCGCAGGTCAGGGCCTACTTCCGGACTTCCGAGGACCTAAGTCACCAGTTGTGCGGAAGCACGACCCACTGTCCGAGGGTTAGGACAAACCGAGGTCATCGAGCTGGTAGCCCGTGAGGTAAGGCAGTCCCGCGGCCGCGATGGCGTCGGCCGCGCCGCGGTCGACGATCGTCGCGACGGCAACGACCTCGCCGCCGGCCTCGCGGACCGCCTCGACGGCGGTCAGCGGGGAACCGCCGGTGGTCGAGGTGTCCTCGACCACCAGGCAGCGCTTGCCCTTCACGTCGGTGCCCTCGATGCGGCGCTGCATGCCGTGCGCCTTCTGCGCCTTGCGGACGACGAAGGCGTCCAGGCGTGCGCCGCGCGCGGCGGAGGCGTGCAGCATCGAGGTGGCGACCGGGTCGGCGCCCAGCGTCAGGCCGCCGACGCAGTCGAACTCCAGGTCGGCGGTGAGGTCGAGCATGACCTGGCCGACCAGCGGGGCGGCTTCGCCGTCCAGGGTGATCCGGCGGAGGTCGATGTAGTAGTCGGCCTCGCGGCCGGAGGAGAGGATCACCTTGCCGTGCACGACGGCCTTGTCCTTGATCTGCTGCAGAAGCGCATCGCGTACGTCACTCATGGCCCCGAGCTTAATTGGGCACTACCCGAGCCGCCGCCACGTCCACGTCGTGGAGATCTCCAGCGGGTCCACGGGGGTGACCAGCTGCGGGAGGCTGTTCAGCCCGTTCGGCGGCCCCGACTGCGGTTCCACGCAGACGGCCTCGGGCTCCTCGTCGTAGACGACCACCCATTCGGAGCGGCTGGTGACCTTCAGCTCCAGGGCGTCGGGCCACGTGAGGGTGACGTCGACCCCGTACGGCATCCCGAAGCAGTCGTCCCAGGGGCCGGGCTTGGGGTCGATGCGGTTGCCGGTGGGCAGGTGGTCGGCTCCGCGCTCCTCCTGCCAGGCGGCCTCGAAGTCGATGCGTACGTCGGCCCCGCCGGCGGCGAGGTTGCGCACGAACCAGGGGTGCCAGCCGGCCTGCGCCGGGAAGGAGTCCCCGTAGGTCTCGATTCCCAGCGTCAGGGTCAGCGCGTTCTCGCCGAGCTCGAAGATCTGCGTGACCAGGCCCTCGTAGGGCCACGGATCGGCGAGCGGGTACGTGAAGGCGGCCTCGGTGCCGGTGGCCCGGGCGCGGCGCCAGGCGGCGTCGCGGCCGAAGCCGTGGATGGCGTGCGGCGGGTGGTTGAGCGGAAGCTGGTGCAGCGTCGCACCGTCCTGGAACTGCCCGTCCCTGGTCCGGCCGCACCACGGGACCATGGGGAAGGACCCGTAGTGGTCCCCCTGCCGCAGCAGTTCCGTCCCGTCGATGCGCAGACTGCTGATCCGGCAGCCGTTCTCCTGGTCGATGGTCACCTCGGCGCCGCCGGCGCGCAGTTGCGTACTCATGCCATGACCTTAGTCAGCCCGACGGGGTGATCAGGGCCGTCCGGAAAAGCGGGCGGGTCCCCGGGTCAGCGGCGGCGGCGCAGGGCACGGCCCAGGAGGACCGCCGAGGCCACGGCCACGGCGGCGGCCGGGGCGATCCAGCGGAGGTTGGCGTTGGCCGAGGCGGAGGTGGGGGCCGGTACCGGGGCGTAGCGGCCGCGCGGGGGCGCGTGGTCGACCTCCTCCGCGCTGCGGCCGATCATCGTGCGGCGGGCGTGCGCGGCCTCGGCCGGCGGGCGCGGGGGGCCGCCGAGGTCCCCGAGGTCGGCCATGCCCTCGAAGGTGCCCTCCAGGAACGGGTCCAGGGACGGGGGCGGGACCTCGGTGTCGAACACGGACGCGGTGACCTCGGTGAACCCCGGGCCGGGGTCCACGTCCGGGTCCGCGTCCAAGTCCACGTCCGCGTCCAGGCCGGTGTCCAGGTCGGTGTCCGCCTCGGCGTCCGCCACCGCGTCGGCGGGCCCGGCGACGCCGTCGACCGCGAGGGCCGCGAGGTGCCCGGCGGCCCGGTCCAGGAGGCGGTGCGCGGCCGTGGCGGCCGCGTCGGGGGCGAAGGCGGCGGCGCGGCCGTCGGCGGCGGACTCGGCGGTGAACTCCAGCAGGGTGCCGCCGTCCGCCCCGGTCAGGAGCAGCGCGAGGGAGAGCTTCACGGTCCCGCTCCCCCGCACCTCGGTGCCCTCGCCTGCGAGGGTGAAGCGGTCCGGGTCCTGCTCGGTGACGGAGAGGGTGCCGCGGTAGGTGACGGTGTGTCCGCCGACCCGCACCTTCAGCCGGCCGGACAGCGGCCCGGCCTCGGTATCGGCGTCCTGCTGGAGCCCCGGCACGCATCGCGCCAGCCGGGCGGGGTCGCGCAGCACGGCGCGGACGTCGGCGGAGGGGACCGGTACGAACACCTGATGCTCCATGCGGACGAGCCTACCGACGCGGCAGCCCGGCCACGAGTACCCCGGCCACGAGTGCCCCGGCTCCGGCTACGAGTACCTCGGGTGCGGCAGCGTCGACGGAGGAAGCCCCGCCACCCGGGTGCGCTCCGTGTCCCGGGCCGCGTCGGCGAGGGACTGCGTGGACAGGGACCGCAGGACGGGCGTCTCCCGGTCCACCCGCAGCCGGGGCGCGCCCTCGCGGGCCGCCAGGACGAAGCCCCAGTCCTGCGGGAGCTTCGCGGCGGCGGCTGAGCCGGAGCCCGCGCCGAGCGCCCGGTCGGGGCCGGCGGCGAAGCCCGAGAGGCGGCCGCCCGCGCTGTAGGGGGCGGTGCCCAGGCCGGCCGCGCGCAGGGTGGCCTCGACGGTCCAGTAGGTACGGGGCCTGGTGCCGGGGGGCCCCGCGTGGACGGCGAGCCGCCCGCCGGGGCGCAGGGCCCGCGCTGCCAGCCCGTAGAACTCCTGCGAGTACAGCTTCGTGCTGGGGGTGATCCCGGGGTCGGGCAGGTCCGAGACGATGACGTCGAAGCGGGCCCGGGCGGCGGGTGCGCGCAGCCAGCGGAAGGCGTCCGCGGTGACGACGCCGAGGCGCGGGTCCTCGTACGCCCGCCCGTTCAGCTCGGAGAGCATCGGGTCGGTCCGGGCGAGCCGCACGACTCCCGGGTCGAGCTCGACGACGGTGACGGAGGCGACGTCGCGGTAGCGCAGCACCTCGCGGGCGGCGAGGCCGTCGCCGCCGCCGAGGACCAGGACGCGGGTGTGCGGGCCGGTCATCGCGGGGTGCACGAGGGCCTCGTGGTAGCGGTACTCGTCGTAGCCGCTGACCCGCAGGCGGCCGTCGAGGAAGAGGTCGAGGGAGCGCGGTGAGCCGTTCGGGGGACCGGTGAGGACGAGTTCCTGCACGCCGGTCTGGACGGCGACGCGCACCTCGCCGCCGTAGACGGCGCGGCGGGCGACGCGTTCGAAGTCGTCGGCGAGGACGGTGGCGCACCCCAGGACGGTGAGGACGGTGATGTTGACGGCGACGAGCAGCCAGCGGGCGCGGCGGCTCAGGTCCCGACGGAACAGCCACAGGACGAGGCCGCCGCCGGCGACGACGTTGACGGTGCCGGTGAGCATGGCGCCGGTGAGCTGGCCGAGGACGGGCAGCAGCAGGAAGGGGAAGGCGAGGCCGCCGACGAGGGCGCCGACGTAGTCGGCGGCGAACAGGTCGGCGACGGCGCCGCCCGCGTCCTGTCTGCGGATGCGCTGGATGAGGACCATCAGGAGCGGGATCTCGGCGCCGATGAGGACGCCGATGGTGAAGGAGAAGGCGACCAGTGCGGTCCGGGACTCCCCCAGCCAGGCGAAGCTGGCGTAGAGCGCTATGGCGGAGAGCCCGCCGAGCAGGGCGAGGCCCGCTTCCACGAGGGCGAAGCCGAAGGCGGGCCGGGCGCGCAGGGCCTTGGCCAGCAGGGATCCGACGCCCATGGCGAAGACCATGACGGACAGCACGACCGACGCCTGGGTGACGGAGTCGCCGATGAGGTACGAGCCGAGGGCGAGCAGCTCCAGTTCGTATACGAGCCCGCAGGCGGCGCAGACGAACACGGTGGCCAGGACCAGGAGTCGGCCGGTCCTGGGCCGTACGGGCAGGGCGGCCGGGACGCGGGCCACACCGCGCGACTCCGGAGCCGGGAGGCGGCGCCACCGGGTGCGAAGCACCCCGCGCGGGGTGGAACGGTCGATCATGAAGCGAACCGTACGTCACTGCCTGCTCGCATCCGGTCACCCACATGGGTGTAAGTGGCGCACTGGTTAGGGCAGTTGGCGTAACCACCCGGCAACTCCGCGACCCCGCGACCCCGATGCCTCCCGGTCTGCGCCGGCGGCTAGATCAGCACCGGCGACTCCACGGGCGCCTCGGCGGGCGCGGCGACGGCTGCCCTCGCGCCCCCGCCCGGCGCCGCCGCCGGACCGGACGTCCGCACGCCGACCCGGGTGCGCGTCGCCACCAACTGCCCTTCCTGCGGGTACGCGTGCCAGGTCCGCCACCGCACCTGACCCTCGTATCGCTGCGCGAGCATGGCGGTGAAGGCGTGCGGGCTGCCGGGAAAGGTGCCGGCGAGCCCGTTCGGGTGGTCCGCGACCAGCGCGAGCAGCTCTTGCGCCCGCCCGGCGAAGGAGCCGCGCGAGAGGTTCTCGACCCGCGCGGCGAACTCGTACTCCCAGTCGCCGACGCGCTTGGCCACGCCGAGCGGAAGCGGGGTGCTGCTGCCGGGCATACAGGCGACGGTCTCGGAGCAGAGCACGTCGCCCTCCTCCAGGAGCACCTGGTGGGAAGCCCCGAGCAGGCGCAACTCCACTTTCGCGCCACCCAGTTCGAGGTTCAGTACGGCCAGGGCGGGCAGCCGCTCCCGACCCAGGGCCCAGGCGAGATCGGCGGCACGCGTGTCGGTATAGGTGGTCTGGAGGGTCGTGAGCATGAGTCGGCTCCGCAAACGCGCGAGGGAGATGGGCCGGGGCCCGCCAGCGGTAGTCAACGGGTGGGGGGACACCGGCACGGGTCCACAGGAAGTCCAGGGAGGTCCGAGGACTGGTCTACTCAACCGAGGGAATCATGAAAGGCACGGCACTCACAGCGTTTTTACCCAAGTTGCAGTGGTTTACATCCCCTCGGGGGCTACACAGTTCACGTGTTCAACAGCATGCCGCCCGTACGCCGTAATGCGCGGCCGTGACGTCCGAACAAGAAGACGCCCGACGGAAGTTGTGCCCGACGGGCGCCTCACGCATGCGGGACGCGGTACGAAGGTGGTCCGGCGTCGGAAGCCATGGATCCATGCTGCCCCGTGTCAGCTGGAACCGCATCCTCCGCCGCCGCCGCAGGACGAGGACGAGGAACCACAGCTGGACGAGGACGAGCCGCAGCTGGACGAGGAGGAGCCGCACGAGGAGGAGGACCCTGCGGAGCCGCTCCCGGCCCACCAGCCCACGGCCCCGCTGCCGCCGCCCCGGCCCCCGCCGCCCCCGCCGCCGGCCTTGACCGCCAGCGCGACGATCACCACGACCACCACCACGAAGATCACTATTCCGAGGATCATCCCCCGACCCCTCTCTGCTCCCCCGGTTCCCCGGGGTGCGGGATCCCCTTCGTCCCGCGTGCTGGGGGGATGCCCGCGCCCTACGCGGCCCAAAGCACACTTGAGCAAGTCCAGAGCTTCCCCGCAGGATTGCGCCCATGAGCGATCCCGAACGCAGCAACGGCCCGGCCCGCCCCTTCCTCAACCGCAAGCTGGCGGCCTTCGGCACCACGATCTTCGCGGAGATGTCCGCCCTGGCCACCGCCACGGGAGCGATCAACCTCGGCCAGGGCTTCCCCGACACCGACGGCCCCGCCGAGATCGCCGAGGCGGCGGCGCGCGCGATCCGCGACGGCCGGGGCAACCAGTACCCGCCGGGCCCCGGCGTTCCGGAGCTGCGTACGGCGATCGCCGCCCACCAGCAGCGCTTCTACGGCCTGGCCTACGACCCGGACACCGAGGTGCTCGTCACCGCCGGGGCCACCGAGGCCATCGCCGCCTCGCTCCTGGCCCTACTGGAGCCGGGCGACGAAGTCATCGCCCTGGAGCCCTTCTACGACTCCTACGCCGCCTGCATCGCGATGGCCGGAGCCGTCCGGGTGCCGCTGACCCTGCGCGCCCCCGACTTCCGCCTCGACGTGGACGCACTGCGCGCGGCGGTCACTCCGCGCACCCGCCTCCTGCTCCTGAACACCCCGCACAATCCGACGGGCACCGTCCTGACCCCCGCCGAGCTGGCCGCGGTCGCGGAGCTGGCCGTCTCCCGCGACCTGCTGGTCATCACGGACGAGGTGTACGAGCACCTGGTGTTCGAGGGCGCCCACACCCCGCTGGCGAGCCTGCCGGGCATGCGCGAGCGCACCGTCACGATCTCCTCCGCCGGCAAGAGCTTCTCCTTCACGGGCTGGAAGGTCGGCTGGGTGACGGGCACGCCCGAGCTGGTCACGGCGGTCCGCTCGGCGAAGCAGTTCCTGACGTACGTGTCCTCGGGCCCCTTCCAGTACGCGATCGCCGAGGCCCTCGCCCTGCCCGACGCGTACTACGACTCCTTCCGCGCGGACCTGGCCGCCAAGCGCGACCTCCTCTCCGACGGCCTCGCGGCGGCCGGCTTCGAGGTCTTCCGCCCGCAGGGCACCTACTTCGTCACCACCGACATCTCCCCCCTCGGCGAGCACGACGGCCTCGCCTTCTGCCGGGCCCTGCCGGAACGCTGCGGGGTGGTGGCCATCCCGAACCAGGTGTTCTACGACGACAAGGCCGCCGGAGCCACCCACGTCCGCTGGGCCTTCTGCAAGCGCACCGACGTCCTGGAGGAGGCGGTGGAGCGGCTGCGGCGGCTCTGAGAGGTCGATCCCGAGGGGCTCGGCGGCCCTGTCGTCGTAGGGTTTGGCCATCGTGGCGACTCCGACCGGGAGCCCCCCAGAAAGTCGGGACGCATGGCGACGCACACCCTGTCGAACGGCACACGGCCCGCGCGGCGCCCCGGCCGGGCCGGCCGGGTCCGCCGCCTCCCGGGCGCCGTCCTGGCGCTCGGGGTGTACGCGGCCGTGCGCGGGGTCGGGGTGCTGGCGGTCGCCGTGGCGGCCTGGTGGACCGGGCGCAGCCCCCTACGGGTGCTCGGGGAGTCCTGGGACTCCGTCTGGTACCTGCGGATCGCCGAGCACGGCTACGGGCGGACCCAGATCTATCCCGGCATCGGATCCGTGCAGAGCGACTCCGCGTTCTTCCCGCTCTACCCCGTCCTGATCCGCTGCGCCTCCGCCGTGCTGCCCGGCCCCCTGACCGTCGCCGCGCTGGCCGTCGCCTGGATCGCGGCGGGCGCGGCCGCCGTGGGGGTGTACCGGGTCGGGGAGCACCTGCTCGGGGCCCGCGCCGGGGTGCTGCTCGTCGCGCTGTGGGCCGCGCTGCCGCACGCCCTCATGCTGACCCTCGCCTACACCGAGCCCCTGCTGGCCGCCTTCGCCGCCTGGGCCCTGTACGCCCTGCTGCGCGGCCGCTGGGGGTGGGCGGCGGGGCTTGCCGTGCTCGCGGGGCTGACCCGGCCCACCGGGATCGCGGTCGCCGCAGCCGTGACGGTGGCCGTCGCGTACGAGATCTGCCGGCGGCGGGGCCGCGCGCCCGCGGCGGTGTGGGCGGCCGGGCTGGCCGCTCCCGCGGGCTGGGCCTCGTACGTCCTGCTCGTCGGCGTGCGCCGGGGGGATCCGCTCGGCGGCTACTTCGCCGTCCAGAGCGGCTGGGGCTCGCGCTTCGACTTCGGCGCGGGGGCGCTGCGCTCCGCGCGGCACGCGCTGTCCGGCATCGGGCAGGTGGAACTCGCCACGACGGTGACGGTGGTCCTGCTGACGGCCGCGCTGGTGCTCGCCGGGCTGCTGGCGGCCGACCGGCGGATCCCGCTGCCGCTGCTCGTGTACACGGGCGTGCTGCTGGTGATGACCTACGGCGGCGCGGGTTTCTTCGAATCGAAGCCGCGCTTCCTGCTGCCCGCGTTCCCGCTGCTGCTGCCGGTGGCGGCCCTCATGGCGAAAGCCCGGCCGCGCACCGCGGTCGTGGTGACCGGGGTGCTGGCCGGGCTCTCGTACGGATACGGGCCGTACCTGCTGCTCGCGTCCGGGGTGGCGCCCTGAGGGGTCGGACGCGGACCGCGAGGAGCGGGACCGCGAAGACCTAGTTGGTCTCGCTGTCGCCGTTCTCGCCGGTCTCGCCGTCGTCCTTCTTGTCGGCGGAGTCGACTTCCTTCTCCAGGCCGAACTGCTCGACGAGCCACTTGTCGAACTCGATCGACGCGCGGACCCAGCTGACCGTGGAGGACACGAAGTGCTCCAGGTTCACGCCGGTGCCGATCAGCATCTGCGCCTCGCCGATCAGGCGGACGGAGCCGTCGTCGTGCGTGTGGCTGTAGACCTTGGGCCACAGCGTGCGGCGGTTCCAGTCGTCGATGGACTCGAGGAGCTGAGCCTTCTCTTCGATCTTGTGCGGGCGGTCGTAGAACGTCCGCACGGAGAAGACCTGCTGCTCGTCCTCGCCGCGGAACATGAAGTACGTGCGGAAGTCCTCCCACGGCGCCGCGAGGTCACCCTCGTCGTCGACGACGTACTTGAGCTCCATCTGCTCCAGGAGCTGCTTGACCAGATCCTGGTCGGGGACGACGGGGCCCGCCGGTCCAGTGGCCTGCGGATCGGGCTGCTGCCCTCCGAAGTTCGGAATCGAGGCCGGGTCGATGCTCACCGTGTGACTTCCCTTCGTGCGGATGCGGCCATCCTCCCCCATCGCGCCCACCCCGTGTCCACCCCGGAAGGTCCTGATCCGCGCAGGGCGGACAGGAGTAGGGCCCGGGTAAGCCGGGCCCCGGGCATTCCGGGGCCCGGCTGAGGCGGTATTGCGCCGGATTGCAGCGCCTTGTTACCGCGGAGTCGCATAGCGCCTTGTACCGCGGAGTCGCATAGCGCCTTGTTACCGCGGGGTCGCTACAGCGCTTTGCCCACCAGCAGGCCGTCGCCCGCCACGGACACCCGGACGGTGTCGCCGTCGCGGACCTCGCCCGCGAGGATCTCCTTGGCCAGGCGGTCGCCGATGGCCGTCTGGATCAGGCGGCGCAGGGGGCGGGCGCCGTACGCCGGGTCGTTGCCCTTGTCCGCCAGCCAGGCCAGGGCCTCGGGCGTGACGTCCAGGATCAGCCGGCGTTCGGCGAGCCGCTTGGCGAGGCGGCCGATCTGGAGCTCGGCGATGTGGGCCAGCTCGGCCCCGCTCAGGGCGGAGAAGACCACCAGGTCGTCGAGGCGGTTGAGGAACTCTGGCTTGAAGGTGGCCCGCACCACGTCCAGGACCCGGGCCTTCTTCTCGTCCACAGCTGTGGACGGATCCATCAGGAACTGACTTCCCAGGTTCGAGGTCAGGATCAGGATGGTGTTGCGGAAGTCCACGGTGCGGCCCTGGCCGTCCGTGAGGCGGCCGTCGTCGAGGACCTGGAGCAGGACGTCGAAGACCTCGGGGTGGGCCTTCTCGACCTCGTCCAGGAGCACGACGCTGTACGGGCGACGGCGGACGGCCTCCGTCAGCTGGCCGCCCTCCTCGTAGCCCACGTATCCGGGCGGGGCGCCGACGAGCCGGGCCACGCTGTGCTTCTCGCCGTACTCCGACATGTCGATGCGGATCATGGCCCGCTCGTCGTCGAAGAGGAAGTCCGCCAGGGCCTTTGCCAGCTCCGTCTTGCCCACGCCCGTCGGCCCGAGGAAGAGGAACGAGCCGGTCGGCCGGTCCGGGTCCGCGATGCCCGCGCGGGTGCGGCGCACGGCGTCGGAGACGGCGCGCACGGCCTCGCCCTGGCCGATCAGGCGGCGGCCCAGCTCCTCCTCCATGCGGAGCAGCTTCTGGGTCTCGCCCTCCAGGAGGCGGCCGGCCGGGATGCCCGTCCAGGCGCCGACCACGTCGGCGATGTCGTCGGGGCCTACCTCGTCCTTGACCATCGTGTCTTTGGAAACCTCGGCCTCGGCCTCGGTGGCCTCCGCGAGCTCGTGCTCCAGGGCCGGGATCTCTCCGTAGAGGAGCTTGGAGGCGGTGTCGAAGTCCCCGTCGCGCTGGGCGCGCTCGGCCTGGCCGCGCAGGTCGTCCAGGCGCTCCTTGAGCTCGCCGACCCGGTTGAGGGACTGCTTCTCCTTCTCCCAGCGGGCGGTGAGGCCCCGCAGGTCCTCCTCCTTGTCCGCGAGGTCCTTGCGGATCTTGTCGAGGCGTTCGCGCGAGGCCGGGTCGGACTCGTTGTTCAGGGCCAGCTCCTCCATGCGCAGGCGGTCGACCGAGCGCTGGAGCTCGTCGATCTCCAGCGGGGAGGAGTCGATCTCCATGCGGAGCCGGGACATGGACTCGTCGACGAGGTCGATGGCCTTGTCGGGGAGGAAGCGGGAGGTGATGTAGCGGTCGGAGAGGGTGGCCGCGGCGACGAGCGCGCTGTCGTTGATGACGACCTTGTGGTGGGCCTCGTAGCGGCCCTTGAGCCCGCGCAGGATCGCGATGGTGTCCTCGACGCTCGGCTCCGCCAC
The DNA here is from genome assembly GCF_042880975.1 of Streptomyces sp. NPDC058289. Lineage (NCBI taxonomy): Bacteria > Bacillati > Actinomycetota > Actinomycetes > Kitasatosporales > Streptomycetaceae > Streptomyces > Streptomyces sp. NPDC058289. Next base: position 11,048 of record NZ_JBHVYI010000087.1, on the reverse strand, counting down.
CAGCACCTGCTGGAAGCGCCGCTCCAGCGCCGGGTCCTTCTCGATCCGCTCGCGGTACTCGTCGAGCGTGGTCGCGCCGACCATGCGCAGCTCGCCGCGGGCCAGCATGGGCTTGAGCATGTTGCCCGCGTCCATGGAGGAGTCCCCGCCGGCGCCCGCGCCGACGACGGTGTGCAGCTCGTCGATGAAGGTGATGATCTGGCCGTCGCTGGACTTGATCTCCGCGAGGACGGTCTTGAGGCGCTCCTCGAACTCGCCGCGGTACTTGGCGCCGGCCACCATCGCGCCGAGGTCCAGGGAGACCAGCCGCTTGTTCTTCAGGGACTCCGGGACGTCGCCCTTGACGATGCGCTGGGCCAGGCCCTCGACGACGGCGGTCTTGCCGACGCCGGGCTCGCCGATGAGCACCGGGTTGTTCTTCGTACGGCGCGAGAGCACCTGGACGACGCGGCGGATCTCGTGGTCGCGGCCGATGACCGGGTCGAGCTTGCCCTCGCGGGCGGCCGCCGTGAAATCGGTGCCGAACTTCTCCAGGGCCTTGTACTGGCCCTCGGGGTCGGGGGTGGTCACCCGCCGCCCTCCTCTTGCGTTCTCGAAGGCCTCGCGCAGCTTCTTCGCGGTCGCGCCCTGTCCGGAAAGGAGCTCACCGGCCGCGCCGCCCTTGGCGGCGATCGCGATGAGCAGGTGTTCGGTGGAGAGGTACTCGTCGCCGAGCTTCCCGGCCTGCGCATCGGCCTCGGCCAGTACGGCGAGCAGCTCGCGGGTGGGCTGCGGGGGCGCGACCGTGGAGCCCGTGACGCTGGGCAGGGCGGCGAGCAGCCGGTCCGCTCCGGCGCGTACGGCGGCCTGGTCGGCGTCGGTCGCGGCGAGCAGGTCGGTGATGTTCTCGTTGTCTTCGCCGGCGAGCAGCGCCAGCAGCAGGTGCGCGGGCGTCAGGTCCGCGTGCCCGTCCTTGACGGCCCTGGTCGTGGCCGCGTTCAGCGCGTCCCGGCTCCTGTTGGTCAGCTCCGCATCCACGGGCGGCTCTCCCTTCCTGCTTCGTTTCCCCACTGCGTGTGCTTTACATGAGTAACCTGCACAAAGTTGAGTCTATTCCACTCAAGGTGGAGGGACGTACCCTTCGCGCATGTCGACTCCCAGCCCGGCCGGCACGGCCCGCACCACCCATGACGTACTCAACCCGACGCCGGAGTACCTCGCCTTCTGGCAAGAGCGGCACATCTGCACGCTGACCACCCATCGCCCCGACGGCAGCCCGCACGTGGTCCCGGTGGGCGTGACCTACGACCCCGAGGCCGGGCTGGCACGGGTGATCAGCAACAAGAACAGCAAGAAGGTCCGCAACGTGCTGGCGTCGCAGGGCGGCCCGCAGGGCGGGGCCCGGGTGGCGGTGTGCCAGCTGGAGGGGCGGCGCTGGGCGACCCTGGAGGGCCGCGCGGTGGTCCGTACGGACGAGGCCGCGGTCGCGGAGGCGGTCCGGCGCTACGCGGAGCGGTACGGGCGGATGCCCTCGCCGAACCCGGACCGGGTGGTCGTGGAGATCAGCCTGGACCGGGCCATGGGGCGCGCGTAGCGCGCATAGCGCGCATGGCCGGCCGCACCGAGTCCGACGGTGTCCGGTTCAGCCTCATGCCGTTGTCTCGTTCAACCACTGGACACGGGCATCACAGCGACGCCATCGTGGTCAGGTCCACGATGGCGTCGCTGTGTGGGGGTAGTGCCTGAGCGATCTGCGACGACAGGGGAATCGCTTCAGGCACTGCGGGGGGTGGCGGCGGATTCGGGCTCGAAAAGTTGGTGATCACGCTGGTCCAGATTGACGAAGACCATGCCGTACCGGATCTCGCAGCGGACGGGCTGCGGTGCGCCTCGGGGGCGGCGCAGACAGCGGTAGGCACGGACGTCCTCGTCCTCTTCCCGCACCACGATGATCGGCTGGCCGAACAAGGTGACCTTCAGCGAGTCACCGACGTAAGGAATGGCGCTGGTGAGATCGATGAACTGCCAGCCGGAGCGGTATGCCGATGCCATTTCACGGCGGAAGCCGTGATCGTCGGGCGTCATCAGTCCCAGCCGAGGTCGTTGGTCGACGCGGTGGTCGAGTCCCAGCCCAAGTCGTTGGGTGTCGAGTCCCAGCCCAAGTCGGGCTTGCCTATCGACACGGCGGGCGCGTCGGTACCCCCCACGTCCCCACCGAAGGCGTTGACTGCCCCAAAGACCGCAGCGGCGGAGAACCCAATGGCAAGTACCGAGCGAAGCATTCTCTTGTACATGGTCGGCTTCGTCCTCACTTGATGGAAATCTTCTCCCCCGCGTGTCAGACGATGGCTTATTCGGGCACGTCGCTGCCACAGGGACGATGCATCATGTTCTTGCATGTTCAGGACCCTGGGGGGTGGAGATTTGCCCAGAAACAACACAAAGCCGACACATCCCCACCCCGTCACGTCCATGTGCGCCGAGGGGACGCGTCTCTACACGGCCGCGCTGAGCACCGGCCGGGTGACCCGCAGCGAGGTCGAGAACGCCCCCTGCCTGCTCGAATTCGCTCTACTGCGGCCCGACCCCGATGACGCGAACCAGCTCCGCGCGGTTCCCCCGTCCGTCGCACTCGCCCAGCGGCTCCATCCGCTCGAGCGGGAGATTCAGGACCGGCGCCGGGACACCATCGATCTCACCGACGCATTCGAGCCGTTTCTGACCATCAGCGCCCAGAACCCCGCGAACACCCACGCCATCACCGTGCTGGAGGGTTTCGACCAGATCCACACCGCCCTCGACCAGGCCACCGCGGAGTGCCGGACCGAGGTGCTGACCGTACAGCCGGGCGGCGCGCGGTCCACATCGGTCCTCACGGAGGCGCTGGAGCGCGCCGCTCCCCTCGTCAACCGAGGGGTGCGCATACGCACGCTCTACCAGCACACCGTGCGGCACAGTCAGGGCACGCTCGCCTACGTGGACCGGATCTCCGCGGGGAAGGTCGAGATCCGCACGCTCGAAGAGCTCATGGAGCGTCTCATGATCTTCGACCGCACGGTGGCCTTCATCCCCACGAGCGACGACCGCAGGACGGCCCTGGAACTGCGCCACCCCGGACTGGTCGACTACCTCATCAAGGTCTTCGAGCAGCTGTGGCACCGCGCCGTGCCGCTGTCGGCGGAGGTGACGTACCAGCACACCCCCGGCGGCATCTCCGGCGTGCAGCGCTCCATCGCCCAACTCCTCATCGAGGGACACGTGGACGAGGCCATCGCGCGCCGGCTGGGGATGAACGTACGGACCTGCCGCGCCCACATCGCCAAGCTGGCGGCTTCCCTGGGCAGCGGCAGCCGGGCGCAGCTCGGCTTCCTCATCGCCCGGTCGGGGATCCTGGAGGACCCGGAGCGCCGCCTCTGAAGGCCGCGCAGGGGCCCCCAGAGGCCCTCAGCGCGCCGGTGGCAGATGCGGAAGGCCCCGCCCGGTGAAACCGGGCGGGGCCTTCGCTTCGCGTCCGTACGGGCGCGCTCAGTCCATCGGGCGCTTGGGCGCCGGCCGCCAGACGACCAGGGCGCTGCCCGGCTGCGGAGGCTGGTACGGGACCAGGTCGCGCCGGTACGAGGCGTGCACCTGGGCCTCGCGCTGCTGGAGCACGGCGGCGGCGCCGTCCACGGCGCTCGAGAGCTCGGCGACGCGCTGCTGGAGCGCGGCGACCTGGTTCTCCAGCTCGATGATCCGCTTGATGCCGGCCAGGTTGATGCCCTCTTCCTGGGACAGCGCCTGCACCGTGCGGAGCAGTTCGATGTCACGGGCCGAGTAGCGCCGGCCGCGCCCGGCCGTACGGCCCGGGGAGACCAGGCCGAGACGGTCGTACTGGCGCAGGGTCTGCGGATGCAGGCCCGAGAGCTGGGCGGCCACCGAGATCACGTAGACCGGGGTCTCATCGGTGAGCTGGTAGTGGCTCCTACGGCGGCCGTCCATGTCATGCTCCCTTCGCGGACTCGAACAGCGCGGAGCGCGGGTCCTCGGACTCCGTCGCCTCGCGGTACAGCTCCATGGCCTCGCGGGCCTTGTCGTTCAGCTCGGTCGGGACGGCGACCTCCACCGTCACCAGCAGGTCGCCGCGGGTGCCGTCCTTGCGGACCGCTCCCTTGCCGCGAGCCCGCATCGTGCGGCCGCCCGGGGTGCCCGGGGGCAGCTTCAGCGTCACCGAGGGGCCGTTCAAGGTCGGGACCTTGATGTCGGCTCCGAGCGCCGCCTCCGCGAAGGTCACCGGAACGGTCACCGTGAGGTTGTCGTCCTTGCGGCCGAAGACCGGGTGCGCGTCCACGTGCACGACCACGTACAGGTCACCGGCCGGGCCGCCGCGCTCGCCCGGAGCCCCCTTGCCGCGCAGCCGGATCCGCTGGGAGTCGGAGACCCCCGCCGGGATCCGGACCTGCATGGTCCGGGAACTGCGGGCCCGCCCGCTGCCCTTGCAGATGTCGCACGGGGTCTCGGCGATGAGGCCGCGGCCCTTGCAGTCCGCGCAGGGATCGGTCAGCGAGAAGCCGCCGCCGCTGCCGCGGGACACCTGGCCGGTGCCGACGCAGGTCGGGCACACGCGGGGCGTGCCGTTCTTGTCGCCGGTGCCCGAACAGGCCTTGCAGGGCGCCTGCGAGGACATCCGGAGCGGGACCGTGGCCCCGTCCACCGCCTCCGTGAAGGAGAGGGTGACCTCCGACTCGATGTCCTGGCCGCGGCGCGGCTGGGTACGGGTCCCCGCACCTGCGCCGGCGCCGCCGCGGTTGAACAGGCCGCCGAAGACGTCGCCCAGGCCGCCGCCGCCGAAGCCGCCGCCCGCGCCGCCCTGCTGCTGGCCTCCGAAGAGGTCGCCGAGGTCGAAGTTGAACGAGCCGCCGCCCCCGCCGGGACCGGGGCGCCCCCCCTGATTGAACAACGTACCGTTCCCGAACAGGGCGCGGGCCTCGTCGTACTCCTTGCGCTTCTTCGGGTCGCCGAGGATGTCGTTCGCCTCGGAGATCTCCTTGAAGCGCTCCTCGGCCGAGGCGTCGCCCTTGTTGGCGTCCGGGTGGAACTCGCGGGCGAGTTTCCGGTACGCCTTCTTGATCTCGGCCTCGGTGGCGTCCTTCGGGACACCGAGGACCTTGTAGTAGTCCTTCTCGACGAAGTCCTTCGTGCTCATCCCCGGTGTCCCTCCTCTCGCGCCACTTCTTGTCCTACGTGTCCTACGTGTTCAACTTCAGCCCTTGTCGGGGGCATCCGCGTCCTTGTCCGACGGGGCATCGGCCTCTGCCGCCTCGGACTTCGGCGCCGCGCCCGGCTGGGGCTCGGCCACCGCGACCCGCGCGGGACGGATCGTACGCTCGCCGATCCGGTAGCCCGGCTGCAGGATCGCCACGCAGGTGTCCTCGGTGACGTCCGGCGCGTACGAGTGCATCAGGGCCTCGTGGATCGTCGGGTCGAAGGGCTCGCCCTCCTTGCCGAACTGCTGCAGGCCCATCTTGGCCGCGGCGGTCTCCAGCGATTCGGCCACCGACTTGAAGCCGCCGACCAGCTCGCCATGTTCCCGCGCCCGGCCGATGTCGTCCAGGGTCGGGAGCAGCTCCGTCAGGAGGGACGCGACCGCGATCTCCTTGACGGCGATCCTGTCCCGCTCCACCCGGCGGCGGTAGTTCTGGTACTCCGCCTGGAGCCGCTGGAGGTCCGCGGTGCGCTCGCCGAGCGCGGTACGGGCCTGGTCCAGCTGGGCCAGGAGAGCGACATCCGGTGCTGCTGCGGAGTCCCCGGCCGGGGCCGCGGCCTCCTCCTTGGAGGAAGCTGCGGCCTTCGGCTCGGCGGCGTCGTCGTCAGGCGTGCCGTCGGCGGGGACTTCGGGCTTCTCGTCGAAGCCCGGGGTCTCCTCCGACATCAGGCAGCGCCACCCTTCGGCTTCTCGTCGTCGACGATCTCGGCGTCGACCACGTCGTCGTTGGCGTCGGCCTGGCCGGCGTCACCGGTCGGCGCGCCACCGGCGGCCTGGGCGCCCTGGGCGTCGGCGTAGATCGCCTGGCCGAGCTTCTGGCTGACGGCACCGAGCTTCTCGGTCGCGGTGCGGATCTCGGCAGCGTCCTCGCCCTTGAGCTTTTCCTTCAGCTCGGCGATGGAGGCCTCGACCTCTTCCTTGACGTCGGCCGGAACCTTGTCCTCGTTGTCCTTGACGAACTTCTCCGTCTGGTACACGAGGCTCTCGCCCTGGTTGCGGGACTCGGCGGCTTCCTTGCGGCGCAGGTCCTCGTCCGCGTACTGCTCCGCCTCCTGGCGCATGCGGTCGACCTCGTCCTTGCCGAGCGAAGAGCCGCCGGTGACGGTCATCTTCTGCTCCTTGCCCGTACCAAGGTCCTTGGCCGTGACGTGCATGATGCCGTTCGCGTCGATGTCGAAGGAGACCTCGATCTGCGGGACGCCACGCGGAGCCGGCGGCAGGCCGGTCAGCTCGAACATGCCGAGCTTCTTGTTGTACGCCGCGATCTCGCGCTCGCCCTGGTAGACCTGGATCTGCACGGACGGCTGGTTGTCCTCGGCCGTCGTGAAGATCTCGGACCGCTTGGTCGGGATCGTGGTGTTGCGCTCGATGAGCTTGGTCATGATGCCGCCCTTGGTTTCGATACCCAGGGACAGCGGGGTCACGTCGAGGAGCAGGACGTCCTTGACCTCACCCTTGAGAACGCCCGCCTGGAGGGTCGCGCCGATGGCGACGACCTCGTCCGGGTTGACGCCCTTGTTGGCGTCCTGACCGCCGGTGAGCTCCTTGACGAGCTCGGCGACGGCCGGCATGCGGGTGGAGCCGCCGACCAGGACCACGTGGTCGATCTCGGACAGGTTGATGCCCGCGTCCTTGATGACGTTGTGGAACGGGGTCTTGCAGCGGTCGAGCAGGTCCGCGGTCAGCTGCTGGAACTGGGAGCGCGTGAGCTTCTCGTCCAGGTGCAGCGGGCCCTCGGCGGAAGCCGTGATGTAGGGCAGGTTGATCGAGGTCTCCGTGGAGGAGGACAGCTCGATCTTCGCCTTCTCGGCGGCCTCGCGCAGGCGCTGGAGCGCCATCTTGTCCTTGGCCAGGTCGACGCCGTGACCGTTCTGGAACTGCTTCACCAGGTAGTCGACGACGCGCTGGTCCCAGTCGTCGCCACCGAGGTGGTTGTCACCGTTGGTGGCCTTCACCTCGACGACGCCGTCGCCGATCTCCAGGAGGGACACGTCGAAGGTGCCGCCACCGAGGTCGAAGACGAGAATGGTCTGGTCGTCCTTGTCGAGACCGTAGGCCAGGGCGGCGGCCGTCGGCTCGTTGACAATACGCAGGACGTTCAGGCCCGCGATCTCGCCGGCCTCCTTCGTCGCCTGGCGCTCGGAGTCGTTGAAGTAGGCCGGGACGGTGATGACCGCGTCCGTGACCTTCTCGCCCAGGTACGCCTCGGCGTCGCGCTTCAGCTTCTGCAGGATGAAGGCGCTCATCTGCTGCGGGTTGAAGTCCTTGCCATCCAGGTTGATCTTCCAGTCAGTGCCCATGTGGCGCTTGACGGAGCGGATGGTCCGGTCCACGTTCGTGACCGCCTGGCGCTTGGCCACCTCGCCGACGAGGACCTCGCCGTTCTTGGCGAAGGCGACGACGGACGGCGTGGTCCTGGCGCCCTCGGCGTTGGTGATGACGGTGGGCTCGCCGCCTTCCAGAACGCTGACGACGGAGTTAGTGGTGCCCAGGTCGATGCCGACCGCACGTGCCATTTTGATTCCTCCAGCTGACTTGAGTGGAACAGACTCAAGCGTGCCCCAACGCTCCGCCTGTGTCAACAGAGGTGAGTCGAGGCGACTCAACCTTTAGGCCACCCTTACGCTCAGGAGCGCCATTCGGGTCACCACGGCCGCGCGGCACCACCCCGCCGCCGGAGGCTTGCGGCACGGTGCAGGCATGCCTCTGCTGCTACGCCTCCCCGCCCGGCCGGTGCCATGGCCGGCCAGGCCCTCGGCCAAGCGGGTGCTCGACCTCGCCGGAGCGGCACTCCTGCTCGGGGTGCTCCTCCTCCCCCTGCTGCTGGCCGCCGGGCTGCTGTACGCGACCCAGGGCGCGGGCGTCCTCGTGCGCGAGCCCGCGGCGGGCCTGGCCGGACGGCCCTACCGGGCATGGCGGTTCCGCGTCGGCAAGGGCCGGGCCGGGGCGGCGCTGGAGCGGTGCGCGCTGGACGGACTGCCGCAGCTGCTCAACGTGGTGCGGGGCGAGATGTCGCTGGTCGGGCCGCGCCCCGGGAACGGCCTGTCGGACCGGCCGGAGCGGCTCCTCGTACGGCCCGGGATGACCGGGCTGTGGCAGGTGAGCGCACGTTCGGACCTGCCGTGGGAGGAGATGGACCTGCTCGACCGGCACTATGTGGAGAACCACTGGCTGGGGATGGACCTGGCGATCCTCGCGCAGACCCCGCGGGCGGCCTGGCGGCACGGACGGCCCTGAGGCGGAGCCCGGGCGGGACTAGGCGGGGCCGAGGCGGGGGCGAGCGACGCAGATCACCGCGCGCTCGGCTACATTGCGGCGTCGGGACTGGGTAACCTCAAGCCTTGACTGGATAAGTTACCGCTTAGTAAGTGCCGCCCGAGGAGCCCTCCCATGCAACTCGCCGCGATCATCGTGTCGCTGGTCCTGACCGTGGTCGGCGTTGCGCTGCTCGCCCGAGCCGTGGCGCAGATCTACCGCTTCGTGAAGCTCGGACAGCCCGTGCCGGCAGGCAGCCGTACGGACGACCCGAAATCCCGAACGCTCACCCTTGCCCGGGAGTTCCTCGGCCACAGCCGGATGAACCGCTGGGGCCTCGTCGGCTTCGCGCACTGGTTCGTCGCGATCGGCTTCCTGACGCTGCCGCCGACGCTGGTGCAGGCGTACGGGCAGCTCTTCCAGGCCGACTGGGTGCTGCCGATCATCGGCGGCTTCCTGCCGTTCGAGCTCTACATCGAGTTCATCGGTCTGATGACCGTGCTCGGCATCCTCGTCCTGATGGGCATCCGCCTTGCCTCGCTGCCCTCGCGGGCCGGCCGCAAGTCGCGCTTCGCGGGCTCGAAGGCCTGGCAGGCGTACTTCGTCGAGTACATCATCCTGACCATCGGCCTCGCGATCCTGTGCCTGCGCGGCCTCGAAGGCGCGATCCACCACGTGGACTCGTACGAGCCGGCGTACTTCGTCTCGTACCCGCTGGTGCTGGCGTTCAAGGGCATGTCGCTCGGCGCGCTGCAGAACGCCATCTACTTCACCGCGATGATCAAGATCGGCACCTCGCTGATCTGGATGATCGTGGTCTCGCTCAACACCAACATGGGTGTCGCCTGGCACCGCTTCCTCGGCTTCCCGAACATCTGGTTCAAGCGGAACGCGGATGGTGCGACGGCGCTCGGTGCCCTCCAGCCCATGACCTCGGGCGGCAAGGTCATCGACTTCGAAGACCCGGGCGAGGACGACGTCTTCGGCGTCTCGCAGGTCGAGCAGTTCTCGTGGAAGGGCATCCTCGACTTCTCCACGTGTACGGAGTGCGGTCGCTGCCAGTCGCAGTGCCCGGCCTGGAACACGGGCAAGCCCCTCTCCCCCAAGCTCCTGATCATGTCGCTGCGCGACCACGCGCACGCCAAGGCCCCGTACCTGCTGGCCGGCGGCGGCAAGGACATGGAGGGCAACGAGAAGGCGACGCCGGAGCAGCTCGCGAACGTCCCGGCCGCGGCCCTCGCCGAGGCCGAGCGCCCGCTGATCGGCACCGCCGAGGAGAACGGGGTCATCGACCCCGACGTCCTGTGGTCCTGCACGAGCTGCGGTGCGTGCGTCGAGCAGTGCCCGGTGGACATCGAGCACATCGACCACATCGTCGACATGCGGCGCTACCAGGTGATGATCGAGAGCGCGTTCCCGTCGGAGGCGGGCACGATGCTCAAGAACCTGGAGAAGAAGGGCAACCCCTGGGGCCTCGCGAAGAAGCAGCGCGTCGAGTGGACCAAGGAGGTGGACTTCGAGGTCCCGATCATCGGCAAGGACGCGGAGGACCTCTCAGAGTTCGACTACCTGTACTGGGTCGGCTGCGCCGGCGCACTCGAGGACCGGGCGAAGAAGACCACGAAGGCCTTCGCCGAGCTGCTGAACATCGCGGGCGTCAAGTTCGCGATCATGGGCGGCGACGAGAAGTGCACGGGTGACTCCCCGCGCCGCCTGGGCAACGAGCCGCTCTTCCAGCAGCTCGCGCAGGAGAACGTCGCGATGCTGAACATGGCCTTCGGCGAGGATGACGAGGACCCGGAGACGAAGAAGCCGAAGTCGGCGAAGCGCATCGTCTCCACCTGCCCGCACTGCTTCAACACCATCGCGAACGAGTACCCGCAGCTGGGCGGCGAGTACGAGGTCATCCACCACACGCAGCTGCTCCAGCACCTGATCGACGAGGGCCGCCTCACGCCGGTGACCCCGGTCGACGGGCTGATCACGTACCACGACCCCTGCTACCTGGGCCGGCACAACAAGGTCTACACGCCGCCGCGCGAGATCATGTCGGCCGTGCCGGGTCTGCGTCAGCAGGAGATGCACCGCCACAAGGAGCGGGGCTTCTGCTGTGGCGCCGGTGGCGCGCGGATGTGGATGGAGGAGCGGATCGGCAAGCGCATCAACAACGAGCGCGTCGACGAGGCCCTGTCCCTGAACCCGGACATCGTCTCCACCGCCTGCCCCTTCTGCCTCGTCATGCTCACCGACTCGGTGAACGGCAAGAAGAACGACGGCCAGGCGAAGGAACACGTCACGGTGGTCGACGTGGCGCAGCTGCTGCTGGACTCGGTGAAGACGCCGGATCCGGTGGTCGAGCCGGAGCCTGCGGCGGAGCCCGTCGCGGAGCCCGTCGCGGAGCCGAAGGCGAAGGCGCCTGCCGAAGCCCCGGCGGAGGCGAAGGCCGAGGCCAAGGCCGAGGCGCCCGAGCCGAAGGTGGCGGAAGCCCCGGCGGAGCCGGAGACCGACGCCGAGGCGAAGTAGCCCGCGCAGCACCGAACACCGGAACGGCCCGCCCCCTGTGGGGGCGGGC
>NZ_JBHVYI010000086.1:0-36275 GCF_042880975.1 Streptomyces sp. NPDC058289 | reverse complement strand
CCCCCGGCAACGGCGCCGCGCCTAGTCCGAGAGCCCCGCCAGGTCCCGCAGGCGGCGGGCCTGGGCGGCGCGCTCGGCGGCGCGCTGGTCGTCGTACGTGCGCGCAACCGCACCGCGCAGCAGCGCCTTCGTCTCGACCACCGCATCCCGCGGCGGAGCCAGCAGCGCGGTGGTGAGGTCCTGGACGGCCGCGTCGAGCTCACCCGCGGGGACGACCAGGTTCGCGAGGCCGATCCGTTCCGCCTCCTCGGCGTGGACGAAGCGTCCCGTCGCGCAGATTTCGAGCGCGCGGGCATAGCCGACCGTCGAGGTCAGCGGCTGGGTGCCGCCGAGGTCGGGCACCAGACCCAGCCCGGTCTCGCGCATGGCGAACTGCACGTCGTCCGCGACGACGCGCAGATCGCACGCGAGGGCAAGCTGGAAACCGGCACCGATCGCGTGCCCCTGAACGGCGGCGACGGAGACGATGTCGTTGCGCCGCCACCAGGTGAACGCCTCCTGGTACTCGGCGATGGTGGAGTCGAGCAGTTCCTCCGAACCGCGCGCCAGGTCAAGGAAGGACGGCTCGCCCTCGAAGCCTTCGGGGGTGAACGCCTGCCGGTCGAGCCCTGCGGAGAAGGACTGCCCTTCGCCGCGCAGCACGACGACCCGGACGGTGCCCGGCAACGACCTTCCAGCCTCCGTCAACGCCCGCCAGAGCGCGGGGGATTGAGCGTTTCGCTTGGCCGGATTGGTCAGTGTCACCGTGGCGACCGTGTCGTCGACGGTGAGCCGTACGCCGTCCTTGTCGAGCAGAGCCATCTGTGTGCCTCCGGTGTTGTGCCGTCGTTCGGCCGCGATCTCGGCCTAAGTGACTGCACAGTAACCACCCAGCCGGCCATGGAGCCGACCGGGGGTCACCGAAGGACGGTGGAACTGGAACCGGTGAAGCTGATTACGGAAAACCGCTGGAACCAAGTGGAACCAAATGGTTAGGCCGTAGCCGCCTTCTTGCCGCGCGTCGCGCCACCGCGACCACGCAGCGTGACTCCGGACTCGCTGAGCATCCGATGGACGAATCCGTAGGACCGGCCGGTCGATTCGGCCAGCGCACGGATACTCGCACCGGAGTCGTATTGCTTCTTCAGGTCTGCCGCGAGCTTGTCGCGCGCGGCGCCGGTTACCCGGCTGCCCTTCTTCAGAGTCTCGGCCACCCGTGCCTCCTCTATGGGAAGTGCGCTCTGGACTTCTCATGATCACCCCTCCCCGGCTTCCTGGCCACCCATTCAGCAAGGTCGGTACGGCGGCATTTCTTCAGGCGTGGACAACCGAGCAGAACGGAATCTTCTCTTCCGCTGCATGACCTCCGTCACATTTCCGCTCCCCCGGTATGAATCACCAGGTCAGGGGCCGGAGCGGAAAAACGGAAGGCCCCGGCCGCACGTCCAAGAGGATGTGGCCGGGGCCTTCGTCGAGCACGGAGCGGTATGAGACCGACTCACTCAGATGATGGATCACGCCTGAGCCGAATGATCCATAAGCAAACGATCACGGAAGCGGAAGCGCCTCAGGCGAGCGCCACCAGGTCCCGGTAGTCCGGACCCCACAGGTCCTCGACGCCGTCCGGGAGCAGGATGATCCGCTCCGGCTCCAGCGCCTCGACCGCGCCCTCGTCGTGGGTGACGAGGATGACGGCGCCCTTGTACGTGCGCAGGGCGCCCAGGATCTCCTCACGGCTGGCCGGGTCGAGGTTGTTGGTGGGCTCGTCGAGCAGCAGCACGTTGGCCGAGGAGACGACCAGCGTCGCCAGGGCGAGGCGGGTCTTCTCGCCACCGGACAGGACGCCCGCGGGCTTGTCCACGTCGTCGCCGGAGAAGAGGAACGAGCCCAGCGTCTTGCGTACGGAGACCAGGTCCAGGTCGGGCGCCGAGGAGCGCATGTTCTCCAGGACCGAGCGCTCCGGGTCCAGGGTCTCGTGCTCCTGGGCGTAGTAGCCGAGCTTGAGGCCGTGGCCGGGGACGACCGTGCCGGTGTCGGGCTTCTCGGTGCCCGACAGCAGGCGCAGCAGCGTGGTCTTGCCCGCACCGTTGAGGCCGAGGATGACCACGCGGGAGCCCTTGTCGATGGCCAGGTCGACGTCGGTGAAGATCTCCAGCGAGCCGTAGGACTTCGACAGGCCCTCGGCGGTCAGCGGGGTCTTGCCGCAGGGCGCCGGGTCCGGGAAGCGCAGCTTGGCGACCTTGTCGGAGACGCGGACGGCGTCGAGGCCCGCCAGCAGGCGGTCGGCGCGCTTGGCCATGTTCTGGGCGGCGACCGTCTTGGTGGCCTTGGCGCGCATCTTGTCGGCCTGCGAGTTCAGCGCCGCGGCCTTCTTCTCGGCGTTCTGGCGCTCGCGCTTGCGGCGCTTCTCGTCGGCCTCGCGCTGCTGCTGGTAGAGCTTCCAGCCCATGTTGTAGACGTCGATCTGGGAGCGGTTGGCGTCCAGGTAGAACACCTTGTTGACGACCGTCTCGACCAGGTCCACGTCGTGGGAGATCACGATGAAGCCGCCGCGGTAGGTCTTCAGGTAATCGCGCAGCCACACGATCGAGTCGGCGTCGAGGTGGTTGGTCGGCTCGTCGAGGAGGAGCGTGTCGGCGTCCGAGAAGAGGATGCGGGCGAGCTCCACGCGGCGGCGCTGACCACCGGAGAGGGTGTGCAGCGGCTGGCCGAGGACCCGGTCGGGCAGGCCGAGGGCGGCGGAGATGGTCGCGGCCTCGGACTCGGCGGCGTACCCGCCCTTGGTGAGGAACTCGGTCTCCTGGCGCTCGTACTGGCGCATCGCCTTCTCGCGGGTGGCGCCGGAGCCGGAGGAGATGCGCTCCTCGTTCGTCCGCATCTTCTTGAGCAGCACGTCCAGGCCGCGCGCGGACAGGATCCGGTCGCTGGCCAGCACGTCGAGGTCGCCGGTGCGCGGGTCCTGCGGGAGGTAGCCGACCTCGCCCGAGCGGGCGATGCTGCCGCCGGCCGGCGTTCCCTCACCCGCGAGGCACTTGGTCAGGGTGGTCTTGCCGGCTCCGTTGCGGCCGACGAGGCCGATGCGGTCGCCCTTGGCGACGCGGAAGGAGGCGTTCTCGATGAGGATGCGGGCGCCGGCGCGCAGCTCGATGCCGGTGGCGGTGATCACGGAAATACTCCAGGGCGGGTCGGGACGGCGGAAGGGGGGCAGGACGCGATGCTTCGACGCCGCTAATCCGCGAGGAGATTTGCCATGGGAGTCATTCTACCGGGGGTGCGCAACTACTTTCGGGCCCGGCCGCCCCTCCCGGGACCTGCACCGTCCGCACCGCCGCGTCCCTCGTTCGGCCCAGGGAACACGCCTCCCGACCGGAGGGCGTATGAGGATGAACGGGTTGATAGTCGCCGCAGGGGCGGACACGTACACGTCCCTCCCTTGGCCGGGCAGGAATGGAGGGCGGTGCGGGATGCAGTTCGACGACAACGCCAATCTGGACACTTCCGAGGTCAAGGACGTACGCGGCAGTCGCATCCCGGGCGGGAAGGCCACGGTCGGCGGCGGCATCCTCGGCATCATCGCGCTGATCATGGGTCTGCTGTTCGGGGTGGGCCCGGAGCAGCTGGGCCTGTCCGACGGAAGTCCCGAGCCCGCGTCGACCTCCTCCTCCGCCGCCCAGGTGCAGCAGAGCTGCAAGACCGGGGCGGACGCGAACGCCAGGGAGGACTGCCGGCTGGTGGCGGTGATCAACAGCACCCAGGACTTCTGGAAGCAGGAGTTCGCCAAGCGCGGCGCCCAGTACACCCCGGCGCAGACGGTGTTCTTCACCGGCAAGGTGGGCACCGCCTGCGGGGCGGCCACCTCGGCGGTCGGCCCGTTCTACTGCCCCGGCGACCGGCAGGTCTACCTGGACCTGGGCTTCTTCAACGAGCTCCGCACCAAGTTCGGCGCGAGCGGCGGCCCCTTCGCCCAGGCGTACGTGGTGGCCCACGAGTACGGCCACCACATCCAGAACCTGACCGGCACCCTGCAGAAGGCCCAGGACGGCCGGCAGGGCGCGAACAGCAACGCGGTACGGGTCGAGCTGCAGGCCGACTGCTACGCCGGCGTCTGGGCCCACAACGCGACGAAGACCCCGGACGAGTCCACGGGCAAGCCCCTGATCACGAGCCTCACCGACCAGGACATCCGGGACGGTCTGGACGCGGCGGCCGCGGTCGGCGACGACCGGATCCAGGAGAAGTTCCAGGGCCGGGTGTCCCCGGAGTCCTGGACGCACGGGTCGGCCGAGCAGCGCCAGCAGTGGTTCTACCAGGGCTACCGCACGGGCGACATGGCCCAGTGCAACACCTTCCGCTGAGTGTCGGTGGCGCCTGTCATGCTGTGACGTGGATCACCATCCATCCACGGCACGAGAGGGAGTGATCGCCATGGCAGGCGTTCCGTCCATCTGTCCGACCCTGCTGTACACCGATGCCAAGGCCGCCATCCAACTGCTCACGGAAGCCTTCGGCTTCACCCAGGTCGCCGCGTACGAAGGTGAGGACGGCGCGGTGGCGCACGCCGAGCTGTCCTACGGGAACGGCATGGTGATGCTCGGCAGCAAGGGCACCGGCAGCGCCTTCGACAAGGTGATGGAGTCGGCCGGCCCGACCGGGGTCTACGTGTTGGTCGACGACGTGGACGCCCACCACCGCCGGGCCGTCGAGCACGGCGTGGAGATCCTGATGGAGCCGACCGACCAGGACTACGGCTCGCGGGACTACATGGCCCGCGACGCCGAGGGCAACGTGTGGAGCTTCGGGACGTACGCGCCGCAGGTCTGACCGAAGCCCCTGCGGCGCGTACGGCGCCCGTACGGGGCGCTACGCGCCGCCGGTGTGCACCTGGAAGGCGGCCCGGCGCACCGCCTTGGCCAGGGCGGGATCGGGATGGGCGGCGGCCAGCGCGACCAGCACCTGCACGGTGCGGGGGTGCCCGACCGCGCGGACCTCGTCCAGCAGCCGCGGAACCGTGGTCCGCACCGCCGAGTCCAGGTGGCGTGCGAGCAGCTCGGCCTCGCCGTGGTCGGCGATGGCGGCCGCGGTGTCCACCCAGAGCCAGGTCTGCTCCTCGGCGGTGAGCACGTCCTGCGCCTCGTCGGGGTCGACCCCGTCGTGCTCGGCGAGCCAGAGCAGGGCGTAGGGGCGCAGCGCGGCCTCGCGGGAGGCCTTGCGCACCTCGGGCTCGGCGGGGGCTCCGACCACGCGCAGGGCCTCGAAGGCGAGCCCGCGCAGCAGGGCGTCCTCGCCGCGGGCCGCGAGCAGCAGCTCGGAGACCGCGTGGCCGACGGGCCGGGCGGCCAGCCAGGCCTGGTACTCGGCGCGGGCCGGACCGGGGGTGAGTCGCGCGCAGCCGTGGAGCATGGCGGCGGCGGACTGCTCGATGTTCCCGGCCGGGCTCTGAGCGGCGACGCAGATCTGCTCCAGCTTGACCCAGACGGCCCAGCTCCCGAGCGGGGTGAGAGTGGCCCGGGCGGGGCCGAGGGTGACGGCGTCCACGGCGGCGAGCCCGCCGAGCGCCCAGCGCAGCAGCCGGGCGAGCGGGACGGGCGGCGCGGCCGATGCGGGGCCGGACGGCTCGGAGCCCGTCGGCTCGGATTCCGTCGGCTCGCAGCCCGTCGGGCTCGCGGACGGGGACTCCGCCTGCGCCGTGGACTCGTAGGGGACCTCGCACCGCTCGTCGCGCAGTTCGTCGACGCGCTGCCGGAGCAGGTCCAGCAGATCGGGGACGGTCACGGGACCGGCCGAGAGCTGGAGCAGGGAGAGCAGTTGGGGCATGGCCTCGACCACCTCGGCGACGGCCGCGGGGGCGATGTCGGCGGGGGCCGGGTGCACCAGTGACCACGCGTCGAAGAGCGCGACCCAGCCGCGCAGGACGGCGGTGTCGTCCCGGTCCCAGGCGCGCAGCCGCCAGCCCGGCCGGGCGTGGCCGCCGTGCATCTCGATGAGGCCGGCGAGTCTTGCGCGGTCCCAGCCGACCCGGATCTGGCCCGGTGTCAGGCTCAGCCGGTCGGCGGCGCGTTCGGCTTCGGCGGCGGGCAGGGCGCCCGCCGGTGCGGGCCCGGCACCGTCTGCGCCGGCGAGGTGGAGCTCGGCCCAGCGGGCGAGCCGTACCGCGTCGGCGAGGGAGGTGCGGGCCCTGTTCGCGAGGTCGGCCGTGGCGGGAGTACCCGCCGGAGGCCGCGGGGCGGTCCGGGTGCGCCGGTCGGTCACCGCCTTGCGGGCCGTGGCCACGGACCGCGGGGCGACGAGTCGGAGTCTGGAGTCGCGAGCCAACTGCTCATCAGGCTTTCGGGACGTCACGTGAGCAGTCTCGCCCGTCACTGGCCGAAAGCCCAAACGGAACCAGCCATTGCCACAAGGCCCCTCGGGGACAGAACGGGACAACCCACCCTCCCTGCCCCGTACGCCCCGCACTCTTCGGACAACTCGTCCGACGGCCCGTCACCCGGCGCTTCACATGAGAGGGGTCAGGAAGCGGCGCAGCGCCTCTTCGTAGGCGGCCGGGTCCGCGTTCCACATCGCCCCGTGGGCCGCGTCGGAAACGGTGTGCAGGGTGACGAGGTCGGGGCGGGCCGCGGCGAGCCGGCGCGAGGGCCCCCAGGGGGCGAGCGCGTCGTCGGGTCCGTGGAAGATCAGTACGGGGACCTTCAGCGCAGCGGGATCCGACCCCGGAGCCCGCCGGTCGGCGCGCAGGCCCGCACGACCCTCGGCCGCCTTGACCGCGAACGGGAGCAGCGGGGCCGGGGTGCGGCGCGCGGCGGCGAGGGCGCGCAGGGTGGTGTGCCAGTCCAGTACGGGCGAGTCGAGGACCAGCCCGGAGATCCGGTCGGCCAGCGCGGAGCGCTCGGCGGCGTGCAGGGCCATGGTGGCGCCGGTCGACCAGCCGTGCAGGACCACGCGGCGGGCGCCGTAGCGCAGGGCGTAGCGGATGGCGGCGTCGAGATCGCGCCATTCGGACTCGCCGAGGTGGCCGAGGCCGTCCGGTGACTCGGGGGCGCCGAGGTCGCCCCGGTACCCGAGGTCCAGGACGGGGAGCTTGCTGCGATGGAGGAAGGGCATGACCGCCATCGGGTGCTCCCGGGTGGCTCCGAGCCCGTGGACGGTGATCACCCAGGTGTCGCGGGCCGCGGGCACGAACCAGGCGGGCAGCGCGCCGAGCTCCCCGGGGACGTCCACGTCGGCGTGGTCCAGCCCGAGGGCGGTGCCCGGGTTGCCCAGGTGGACCTGGGGGGTGAGGGTGACGCGGGTTCCGGGGTCGAGGCTGCCGTGGGTGACGGCGACGAGCCGGCGCACCACGGTGTCGGGGCCGTGCGGGGCGTCGGGGAGGACGGACCCGACCACGGCGTGCACTCCGGGGGCGGTGAGCCCGTAGGTGCCGGGGCGCAGGGAGGCGAGCGAGCGGGTCAGCTCGACCCGGCCGGCCGCGGTGGAGTGGACGGTGAGCCGGGGGCTGCCGGGGAGCGGACGGCCGGGCTCGGTCCGCAGGGCCGCGTCGGCGGCGTACCGGCCGGCGAGCGCGGCGGCCGTGACGGCGGCGACGGCGGCCGCGCCGGCGCCGAGCAGGGTCGTGGTGACGGCGGCTGCCGTCGCGGTAGCGGTACGCACCGCTCCAGTGTCGAGGCGGACGGGGCGGCGGGCCACCGGAGGGAATCGTTCCGGCCGGAGGCCGGGAGGGGCGGAACGGAAGGTGATCTAGGTCTCTTCGAGGGTCCCGGGTGAACGGGAGCACCTATCGGAAGTCCCTCCCCGAAACGTCCGGACACGCCGCCGTGACATGCATTAATCGATATATCAACGCCCCTCTCGGGACGAAGGTCCCGATCGGGTGCCGTGGCGATACACCACATGAACCCTGCCAGTTCACCTTCCGTTCATCCAGGTTGCCTACGGTCCACGAACCACTGACGTCAAACAGAAGCCTGGGCAAATGGAGCACATAACGCTTCTCCTCGGGATCGTGATCATCACCGCTCTCGTGTTCGATTTCACGAACGGTTTTCACGACACGGCCAACGCGATGGCCACCACCATCTCGACCGGCGCCCTCAAACCCAAGACCGCGGTGGCCATGTCCGCCGTGCTCAACCTCGTCGGCGCTTTCATGTCCGTGGAGGTCGCCAAGACGATCTCCAAGGGACTGGTCAACGAGGAAGGCATCCAGCCGGAGGTCATCTTCGCCGCCTTGGTCGGCGCGATCCTCTGGAACCTCGTCACCTGGCTGGTAGGACTGCCCTCCAGCTCCTCGCACGCCCTGATGGGCGGCCTGATCGGTGCGGCCGTGGCCTCCGCCGGCATGGGCGCGGTCAACGGCAGCGTCGTCGTCACCAAGGTGCTGATCCCCGCGATCGCCGCGCCGCTGGTCGCCGGCTTCGCCGCGTACCTGGCCACGAAGGTCACGTACAAGGTCGGCAAGGGCATGGGCGAGAAGACCTCGGCCAAGGGCTACCGCGCCGGCCAGATCGCTTCCGCGAGTCTGGTTTCGCTCGCGCACGGCACCAACGACGCGCAGAAGACGATGGGCATCATCACCCTGGCGCTCGTCGCCGGCGGCGCCCTCGCGCCCGGCTCCAACCCGCCGGTCTGGGTCATCGTCTCCGCCGGCCTGGCCATCGCGATGGGCACCTACCTGGGCGGCTGGCGCATCATCCGCACCATGGGCAGCGGCCTGACCGACCTGCAGCCGCAGCAGGGCTTCGCCGCCCAGACCTCGGCCGCCAGCGTCATCCTGGCCTCCTCCTCCCTCGGCTTCTCCCTCTCCACCACCCACGCGTGCTCCGGCGCCGTCATGGGTTCGGGTCTGGGACGCAAGGGCGGCGTGGTCCGCTGGTCCACCGCCTCCCGCATGTTCATCGCCTGGGGCCTGACCCTCCCGGCCGCGGCCCTCGTGGCCGCCGGCGCCGAGCTGGTCATGCGCACCGGGGACATCGGCGTCGCCGGCGTCACGGTCTTCCTGGTCGGCTCCTGCGTCGCCATCTGGCTGATCTCGCGCCGCCAGGTCGTCGACCACACCAACGTCAACGAGGTCGCCACGGCCGGCGCCGAGGAGCCGGGTGTGGTCACCACGGCCATCGCGGCCGTCAGCGTCCCGCAGCCCGATCTCGCGGGAGTCGCCGTCGTCGTCGGCAGCACCGCCGCGGTGACGGACGAGGAACTGAAGGCCACCATCCCGGCCGCGACGACGACTCCCGCGGCTCCGGCCGCGGCCGTCTGACCCCGAGAACGACAGAGGATTCAGCGGTATGAAGATCGACTGGGAAGCACTCGGCTCCGTCTTCGGGGTCAGCCTCTCCGCCACCGTCGTCCTGGTGACCCTGTTCACCCTGGGTCTGATGGGGCTCTCCAAGCACGAGGCCGCCACCGAACAGGGCGGCGCCGCCACCCTGGCCCGCAGCGGTGCGTACGCCTGCTTCGCGCTCTGCGCGGCGGCCGTGGCCTACGGGATCTACCTGATCGTCGCCTAGGCGACGGACACCACCCCGCGTACGAAGGCTCCCTCCGGGTTCGTCCCGCAGGGAGCTTTCGCATGCCCGGAGCCGCTTCCCCCCCCACCACCCCGCCGCAGGTCAACGGCGAGTTGACGGGCCTTCGCGCTGCGTGGTGGACTGCCCGAGCCATTACGGCGGCATGGAGAGGAAGTCCGGTGCGAATCCGGCGCGGTCCCGCCACTGTCACCGGCGCGCTCGGGCCTCCGGCCGGGGTGCGGCCGGGAGCCAGGAACTCTCGCCGCCGGACACGTCGAACCAGGGCGCGGACCCTGAGTGAGGACATACCTGCCACCATGCGTGCCGATCGCGTCTTCGCGTACGGCGTCACGGCGGGCCTGATCGGCGACCGGATCCTCGGGGATCCGCGCCGAGGGCACCCCGTGGCCGCCTTCGGACGAGCCGCCGCCGCCGTCGAACGCGCCCTGTGGCGCGACGACCGCGCGCGGGGCGCCCTGCACACCCTGCTGTGCGCCGGAGGCGCGGCCGCCGTCGGCGCGCTGGGCGCCCGCGCCGTGCGCTCCCGGCCCGCGGCCGCCCGTATCGCCCTCACCGCCGCCGCCACCTGGGCCGTCGTGGGCGGCACCTCGCTGGGCCGCGAGGCCCGCGCCATCGGCGGCGCGCTCGCCGCCGGGGACGCCGAGGTGGCCCGCGAGCGGCTGCCCCACCTGTGCGGGCGCGACCCGCAGGCGCTGGACGAGCAGCAGATGGCCCGCGCGGTCGTCGAATCGGTCGCCGAGAACACCTCCGACGCCGTGGTCGGGGCCCTGGTGTGGGGCGCCGTCGCGGGCGTCCCCGGGCTGCTGGCCTTCCGCGCCGTCAACACCCTGGACGCGATGGTCGGCCACAAGTCCCCCCGCCACCTGCGCTACGGCTGGGCCTCGGCCCGGCTCGACGACGTGGCCGGCTGGCCGGGAGCCCGGCTGACGGCCCTGGCCGCCGTACTGGCCGGGCCCGACCGGCGGGGAGCCGTACGGGCCTGGCGCGCGGACGCCGCCAAGCACCCGAGCCCCAACGCGGGACCCGTGGAGTCATCCTTCGCCGGGGCGCTCGGCGTACGGCTGGGCGGGACCCTGGCGTACGCGGGCCGGGTCGAACACCGGGCCGTGCTCAACGGTGCGGCCGGGCGGCCCGTGGAGGTCGCAGACATCGAACGAGCGGTGCGGCTGTCGCGCCGGGTGACGTGGCTGGCGCTCGGGGCCTGTGTGGCCGCCCGGACGCTGGTGTCCCTGACGCCGGCCGCCCGTACTACGGAGAAGGGGCGGCGCGCATGAGCGGCGGCGCGAAGCGCGGCGGGGGCCTCCTCGTCGCCGGTACGACCTCGGACGCGGGCAAGAGCGTGGTCACGGCGGGCATCTGCCGGTGGCTGGCCCGGCAGGGCGTGAAGGTGGCCCCGTTCAAGGCCCAGAACATGTCCCTGAACTCCTTCGTGACGAGGGAGGGCGCCGAGATCGGCCGTGCGCAGGCCATGCAGGCCCAGGCGGCCCGCGTGGAGCCGACCGCGCTGATGAACCCGGTGCTGCTCAAGCCCGGCAGTGACCGGAGCAGCCAGGTGGTGCTACTGGGCAAGCCGGTGGGCGAGATGAGCGCGCGCGGCTACCACGGGGGCAGGCAGGAGCAGTTGCTCGGCATCGTCACGGACTGCCTGGAGCAGTTGCGGGGCACGTATGACGCCGTGATCTGCGAGGGGGCGGGCAGCCCGGCCGAGATCAACCTGCGCCGGACCGACATCGTGAACATGGGCATCGCGCGGGCCGCGCGGTTCCCGGTGGTCGTCGTCGGCGACATCGACCGGGGCGGGGTCTTCGCGTCCTTCTTCGGCACGACGGCGCTGCTCTCGCCCGAGGACCAGTCGCTGATCGCGGGCTACCTGGTCAACAAGTTCCGCGGCGACGTGACCCTGTTGGAACCGGGCATGGAGATGCTGCGCGGCCTGACCGGGCGGGCGACGTACGGGGTGCTCCCCTTCCGGCACGGGCTGGGCATCGACGAGGAGGACGGCCTGCGGCCCCTCTTCAAAAACACAGCCCTGCGGGGCGCGGTACAGGAATCCGTGGTCGCCCCGCCCGTGGGCGAGGACGTGCTGCGGGTCGCGGTCTGCGCGGTGCCGCTGATGTCCAACTTCACGGACGTCGACGCGCTCGCGGCGGAGCCGGGCGTGGTCGTGCGGTTCGTGGACCGGGCCGAGGAGCTGGCCGACGCGGACCTGGTCGTCGTCCCCGGCACCCGCGGGACGGTCAAGGCCCTGGCCTGGCTGCGCGAGCGGGGCCTGGCGGACGCGCTGGTGCGGCGGGCCGCCGAGGGCCGGCCGGTCCTCGGCATCTGCGGCGGGTTCCAGGTCCTGGGCGAACACATCGAGGACGAGGTCGAGTCGAAGGCCGGCTCCGTTCCGGGGCTCGGACTCCTTCCCGTCCGGGTCCGCTTCGAGCGGGAGAAGACCCTGGCGCGGCCGGTGGGTGCGGCGCTGGGCGAGCCGGTGGAGGGCTACGAGATCCACCACGGCGTGGCCGAAGTCCTGGGCGGGACCCCCTTCCTGGACGGGTGCCGGGTCGGGGCGGTGTGGGGCACGCACTGGCACGGCTCGCTGGAGTCGGACGGCTTCCGCCGGGCCTTCCTCCGCGAGGTCGCCTCGGCCGCGGGCCGCCGCTTCGTCCCTGCCCCGGACACGTCCTTCGCCTCCCTGCGGGAGGAGCAGCTCGATCTGCTCGGCGACCTGATCGAGGAACACGCGGACACGGACGCGCTGATGCGGCTCATCGAGACCGGAGCCCCGTCCGGCCTCCCCTTCATCCCGCCGGGCGCGCCGTGACGGCCGCCTGGCCCCTGCGGGGGCAGTGCCCTACCCGCCCCGCGCAGCGGCACGCCCGACCCGGCCCCGACGTCCCCGCCGGCCCGCGCACACACATCCGTACCCGCATACAAGAAGGGGCCACCGCATGAGCACGCCCTACCCGTTCACCGCACTGGTCGGCCAGACCGACCTGCGCCTCGCGCTGCTGCTCAACGCCGTGAGCCCCGCGGTCGGCGGTGTACTGGTGCGCGGTGAGAAGGGGACCGCCAAGTCCACCGCCGTCCGCGCCCTGTCCACCCTGCTGCCGCAGGTGGACGTGGTCCCCGGCTGCCGGTTCAGCTGCGCGCCCACCGCCCCGGACCCCGCCTGCCCCGACGGCCCCCACGAGCCGGGACCGGCCGCCGCGCGGCCCGCCCGCATGGTGGAGCTGCCCGTCGGCGCCTCCGAGGACCGGCTCGTCGGCGCCCTGGACATCGAACGCGCCCTCGCCGAAGGCGTGAAGGCCTTCGAGCCCGGACTGCTGGCCGACGCGCACCGCGGGATCCTGTACGTCGACGAGGTCAACCTGCTCCACGACCACCTCATCGACCTGCTCCTCGACGCCGCCGCAATGGGCGCCTCCTACGTCGAGCGCGAGGGCGTCTCCGTACGGCACGCCGCCCGTTTCCTCCTCGTCGGCACGATGAACCCCGAGGAGGGCGAGCTCCGCCCTCAGCTGCTCGACCGGTTCGGGCTGACCGTCGAGGTCGCCGCCTCCCGTGAGCCCCTCCAGCGGGTCGAGGTGGTGCGTCGCCGGCTCGCCTACGAGGACGATCCCGCGGGGTTCGCGGGCCGCTGGTCCGCGGACGAGGAAGAGGTGCGCGCCCGGGTGGTGGCCGCGCGGGCGCTGCTCCCGCAGGTGCGCCTCGGCGACACCTCGCTGCTGCAGATCGCTGCGACCTGCGCCGGTTTCGAGGTCGACGGCATGCGCGCCGACATCGTGATGGCCCGTACCGCGACCGCGCTCGCCGCCTGGGCCGGACGGACCGAGGTGCGCAAGGAGGACGTGCGGCAGGCCGCCCTGCTGGCGCTCCCCCACCGGCGCCGCCGCAACCCCTTCGACGCGCCCGGGCTCGACGAGGAGAAGCTGGACCGGATCCTGGACGGGTTCCCCGACGACGAGCCGGAGCCGGAGCCGGAGCCCGAGGGTCCGGGCGAGGGCCCGGAGGACGGCGGCCCGGACGGCGGCGGCCCCGACGGCGGGGGCGGCGTACCCCCGCAGGGCTCCGAACCGGACGCGCCCGAGACCGAGCCCGAGGCAGAGGCCCCGGCCGAGCCCGAGCAGCGGCCCGAGACCCAGCCCTCCGCCCAGGAGAACGAGGCGGCGGGTCCGGCCGAGCAGGCAGCCGTACGGGCCGCCGAGCCGTTCCGCACCAAGATGCTCAGCGTCCCGGGCCTCGGCGAGGGCGCCTCCGGCCGGCGTTCGCGCGCCCGCACCGCGCACGGCCGCACCACCGGCGCCCAGCGCCCCCGGGGCCAGCTGACCAAACTGCACCTGGCCGCGACCATCCACGCCGCCGCCCCGCACCAGAAGGCGCGCGGGCGCACCGGGCGCGGGCTGGTCGTCCGCAAGGACGACCTGCGGCAGGCGACCCGCGAGGGCCGCGAGGGCAACCTCGTCCTGTTCCTCGTCGACGCCTCCGGTTCCATGGCGGCCCGGCAGCGCATGAGCGCGGTCAAGGGGGCGGTGCTGTCCCTGCTGCTCGACGCCTACCAGCGCCGGGACAAGGTCGGCCTGATCACCTTCCGGGGTTCCTCTGCCGAGCTCGCCCTGCCGCCCACCTCCTCCGTCGACGCCGCCGCGACCCGGCTGGAGAACCTGCCGACCGGCGGCCGCACCCCGCTCGCCGCCGGGCTGCTCAAGGCCCACGAGGTGCTGCGGATCGAACGGCTGCGGGACCCGAGCCGGCGCCCGCTGCTCGTGGTCGTCACCGACGGACGGGCCACCTCGGCCGGGTCCGTGGGCGGCGACCCGCGCGAGCTCTCGGCGCGCAGTGCCCGGCTGCTGGCGGCCGGCGGGGTCGCCTCCGTGGTCGTGGACTGCGAGTCGGGGCCGGTCCGGCTCGGGCTGGCCGGAGCACTGGCCGCCGATCTGGGCGGCCCGGCCGTCACCCTCGACGGGCTGCGGGCCGATTCGCTGGCCGGGCTCGTGAAGAACGTACGAACCCCATCCCCGACCCTCAGGAGGGCCGCGTAATGCCGCAGGGACAGCCGTCCGTCGTTCCGGACGACGGACTCACGACGCGTCAGCGCCGCAACCGCCCGCTCGTCTTCGTCCACACGGGGCCGGGCAAGGGCAAGTCGACGGCGGCCTTCGGTCTGGCGCTGCGCGCCTGGAACCAGGGCTGGCCGATCGGGGTGTTCCAGTTCGTCAAGTCTGCGAAGTGGAAGGTCGGCGAGGAGAACGCGCTGAAGGTGCTCGGCGCCTCCGGCGAGGGCGGCTCCGTCGTCTGGCACAAGATGGGCGAGGGCTGGTCCTGGGTCCAGCGCGACGCCCAGCTCGACAACGAGCAGGCTGCCAAGGAGGGCTGGGAGCAGGTCAAGCGCGATCTGGCCGCCGAGACGCACAAGCTGTACGTGCTGGACGAGTTCGCGTACCCGATGCACTGGGGCTGGATCGACGTCGACGAGGTCGTCGAGGTGCTGCGCAACCGTCCCGGAACGCAGCACGTGGTGATCACCGGGCGCAACGCACCGGAGAAGCTGGTGGAGTTCGCGGACCTCGTCACCGAGATGACCAAGGTCAAGCACCCGATGGACGCCGGCCAGAAGGGCCAGAAGGGCATCGAGTGGTGACCTCGTTCAACGTACCGAGACTGGTCATCGCCGCGCCCTCCTCCGGCAGCGGCAAGACCACCGTGGCGACGGGCCTGATGGCGGCCTTCTCGGAGCGCGGCCTCGCCGTGTCCCCGCACAAGGCCGGGCCCGACTACATCGACCCGGGCTACCACGCGCTGGCCACGGGCCGGCCCGGGCGCAACCTGGACGCCTTCATGTGCGGGCCGGAGCTGGTGGCTCCGCTGTTCGCGCACGGGGCGGCCGGATGCGATCTGGCCGTCATCGAAGGCGTGATGGGGCTCTACGACGGGGCCGCGGGGCGGGGCGAACTGGCGTCGACGGCGCAGGTCGCGAAGCTGCTCCGGGCGCCGGTGGTGCTGGTCGTCGACGCTTCCTCGCAGTCGCGGTCGGTGGCGGCGCTGGTGCACGGCTTCGCCTCCTTCGACCCGCAGGTGCGCCTCGGCGGCGTGATCCTGAACAAGGTCGGCTCCGACCGGCACGAGGTGATGCTGCGGGAGGCGCTGGAGGAAGCGGGGATGCCGGTGCTCGGCGTCCTGCGGCGGGCTCCGCAGGTGGCCGCGCCCTCGCGGCACCTGGGGCTCGTGCCGGTCGCCGAGCGGCGGGCGGACGCGGTGTCTTCGGTGGCCGCCCTGGCGGAGCAGGTCCGCCAGGGCTGCGACCTGGAGGCCCTGATGGCCTTGGCCAGGACGGCCCCGCCGCTGGCCTGCGAAGCCTGGGCTCCGGAACAGGCTCTTCTCCCCCACCCCGCCCCTTCCCGAAACTGGGGCTCCGCCCCAGACCCCGCGCCTCGCACGCCGGCGGGGCTGGATCTTTCAGCCCGTCCGGCGTTTGAGGACCGGGTCCGGGCAGAGCCCGGTTTCGGGAAGGGGCGGGCTGGGGGACCTGTCGTCGCGGTTGCCGGAGGCGCCGCCTTCACGTTCTCGTACGCCGAGCACGCGGAGCTGCTGACCGCCGCCGGAGCGGAGGTGGTCACCTTTGACCCCCTCCGGGACGAGAGGCTCCCCGACCACACCACCGGCCTGGTGATCGGCGGTGGGTTCCCCGAGGTGTACGCCCCGGAGCTGTCCGCCAACGAGCCGCTCCGCAAGGCCGTCGCCGCGTTCGCCGCGGCCGGCGGCCCGTTGGCCGCGGAGTGCGCGGGGCTGCTCTACCTGGCCCGTTCGCTGGACGGCAAGCCCATGTGCGGGGTGCTCGACGCCGACGCACGGATGTCGGAGCGGCTGACGCTCGGCTACCGCGAGGCGGTCGCCGTCTCCGACAGCGTCCTGGCACCGGCCGGGACCCGGCTGCGCGGGCACGAGTTCCACCGGACGGTGATCGAGCCGGGCGCCGGCGCCTCGCCGGCGTGGGGCTTCACGCATCCGGAACGCCGGGTCGAGGGCTTCGTCGCCGGCGGTGTGCACGCCAGCTACCTGCACACGCACTGGGCGGCGGAGCCTTCCGTGGCCCTGCGGTTCGCCGAGGCCGCGGCAGCGCATCGGTGAACCGGAGACGCCCGGGGCCGGCCGCGTCACTCCGCCAGGCCCACGACCAGCCAGATCCCCGCCACCCCGCCCACGGTGCACATCAGGGTGGACAGCGCGGGGTGCTTGTGGTGGGCCTCGGGCAGGATCTCGGCGGCGGCCAGGTACAGCAGGACGCCTCCGAAGAAGCCGAGGTAGGCCCCGAGCGGTTCCTCCGGAAGGGTGAACAGCAGAGTGGACGCGGCGCCCACGACGGGGGCCACCGCGTCCGCGAAGAGCATGAGCTGGGCCTTGCGGCGGGCGTTGCCGTAGAGCCGGGTGAGCGTGTACGTGTTGAACCCGTCGGCGAAGTCGTGGGTGATGACGGCCAGCGCCACGGCCACGCCCATCCCCCCGCCGACCTGGAACGCGGCGCCGAGGGCCACCCCGTCGGCGAGGCTGTGGCCGACCATGGCGGCGGCCGCCGTCAGGCCGACCTGGGGGACCCGGCCGCCGTGGTCCGGGTGCCCGTCGCCGTTCATGGCCCCGTGGGAGGCCTGGCGGACGGCCAGGAGGCGTTCCACGCAGTGCGCGGCGAGGAACCCTCCGACGAAGAGCAGCAGGGCGAGCGGGACGCCGAAGATTTCATCACCGGCGGCGTGCATGGCCTCCGGGAGCAGGTCGAGGCCCACGACGCCGAGCATCAGCCCGCCGGCCAGGCCCAGCACGAGGTGGCGGCGGTCGGTGACGCGCTGCGCCGTCCATCCGCCTGCCAGGGTCATCAGGAACGCACCCAACGCCACGATCACGGCCATGTGCCCCTGCATACCGACTCCGCGCCGCCCGCGCACTTCCGCGCCCGGGTGGCGGACCACGGTCGGTTGACGGACCGGCCGCCGTACGCGCAGTCCCTGCGCACGACGTACCTGCGCACGCAGTCCACAAGCACGAGCACGAGCAGCACCACGAACACGACGACGGAGAACGGGTGAACCTGTTGGGCGAGTACGCGACGCAACTGGTCGTCGGGGTCGGTGGCCGCGCGGGCGTGTCCGTGGCGGAGGTCTGCGCCCTGGTGGAGGAGACCCTGCGCGGTGCCGGACTGGCGTCGGATGCGGTGACGGCCCTGGCCACCGTGGAGGGGAAGGCCCTGGAGGCGGGGATCGCGGGTGCGGCGGAACGTTTCGGCGTTCCCCTGCTCAGCTATCCCGCCGAGCGCCTGGCCGCGATCCCGGTACCGCACCCCTCGGACGCCGCCCACGAGGCCGCCGGCACCGCGTCGGTGGCGGAGGCGGCCGCGCTCGCCGGGGGCGGGGAACTCCTCGTACCCAAGCGGCGGTCGGTGGCGGCGACCTGCGCCGTCGCCACGGCCCACACGCACGATCTGCGCCACCACGGGGACGCGGAGGTCTCGGACGGGGGCGCGGGGCTGGTCGATCTCGCGGTGAACGTACGGTCCCACACGCCGCCGCAGTGGCTGAAGGACCGGATCGCGGCTTCGCTCGACGTCCTGTCCGCGTACCCCGACGGCCGCCCCGCCCGCGCGGCCGTGGCCCTTCGCCACGGGCTGCCGGTCGAGCGGGTCCTGCTGACCGCGGGGGCCGCGGAGGCGTTCGTACTGATCGCGCGGGCGCTGGGCGCCGTACGGCCCGTGGTGGTGCATCCGCAGTTCACCGAGCCGGAGGCGGCCCTGCGGGACGCGGGCCACCGGGTGGAGCGGGTGGTGCTGCGGGCCGCGGACGGCTTCCGGCTGGACCCGGCGGCGGTACCGGAGGAGGCCGACCTCGTGGTGGTCGGGAACCCGACCAACCCGACCTCGGTGCTGCACCCGGCGGCGACCCTGGCCGCGTTGGCCCGGCCCGGGCGGATCCTGGTGGTCGACGAGGCCTTCATGGACGCCGTCCCCGGCGAACGCGAGGCGCTGGCCGGGCGGACGGACGTACCGGGCCTGGTCGTGCTGCGCAGCCTGACCAAGACCTGGGGCCTGGCCGGGCTGCGCATCGGTTACGTACTGGCCGAGCCCGGGGTGATCGCGAAGCTGGCGGCGGCGCAGCCGCTGTGGCCGGTGTCCACGCCCGCGCTGGTGGCGGCCGAGGCGTGCGTGGCCCCCGCGGCGCTGGCCGAGGCCGAGGCCGCGGCCCGGCAGATCGCGGTGGACCGGGAGCACCTCCTCGCGGGGCTCGCGGAGTTCGAGGAGATCTCGGTGGCGGGTACGGCGGCGGGGCCGTTCGTGCTGATCCGGATCGAGGGCGCGGCGGAGATCCGCACCCGGCTGCGCGCGCTGGGCTTCGCCGTGCGCCGCGGCGACACCTTCCCGGGGCTGGACCGCTCCTGGCTCCGGCTGGCGGTCCGCGACCGCGCGACGACGGGCCGCCTCCTCCAGGCGCTCGACCTGGCCCTCGCGGCGCGCTGACCACGCGCCGAAGGCACATCACCGGGTGGGGCCCGCACCGTGCGGGCCTCACCCCAATGGCGCGTTTCCGCGGGTCGACATGGCGGCGCTCGTACCGGTGCGCGACTATTTCCGCAGGTAGTGACCATGCGACACCGGGGGTACGGGGATGAAGACAGTCGGCAAGATAGGTGCGGCCGTGGCCGGACTGGCCGTGGTGGGAGGCGCCGCCTACGGCGTGACGCAGCTGGCCGGCGGGGACGGCGGCGCGGCGGCGAAGCAGCGGCTGGGGGCGAAGCCGGGGGCCGCCGCAAGTCCGAGCCGTGATGCCGCGGCCTCGGGCACGCCCGGCGGGAAGCCGTTCACGCTCGTCGGCACCGGTGACATCATCCCGTACCCGTCGATCATCCAGCGGGCCGCCGACGACTCCGCGGAGAAGGGCGGCCACGACTTCCGGAAGATGCTCGCCGGGGTCAAGCCCATAGTCTCCGCCGCCGACCTGGCGATATGCCACCACGAGATACCGTACGGCCGGCCCGGCGGCCCCTACACCGGATATCCCCTCTTCAAGGCCCCGCACCAACTGGCCGACGCCCTCAAGGACACCGGCTACGACAGCTGCTCGACCGCCTCGAACCACACCCTGGACGACGGGTACGACGGCCTCGTCCGCGTCCTCGACCACCTCGACCGCGTCGGCATCCGCCACGTCGGATCGGCCCGCGGCGCCGAGGAGGCCAAGGCCCCGGCCGTGGTCGAGGCCGGTGGGGCCAAGGTCGCGCAACTGGACTACACGTACGGGACGAACGGCGTTCCGCTCCCCGACGGCAAGCCCTGGGCCGTGAACCTGATCGACCCGGCGCGGATCGTCGCCGACGCCCGCGCCGCGCGCGCGGCCGGCGCGAACGTCGTCGTCCTCAGCGTCCACTGGGGCTCCGAGTGGCAGACCGCCCCGGACGAGCAGCAACTGGAGCTGGCCCAGACGCTGACCGCCTCGCGCGGCGCGGACGGCCTCCCCGACATCGACCTGATCCTCGGCACCCACAACCACGTGCCGCAGCCGTACGAGAAGGTCAACGGCACCTGGGTGGTCTACGGCATGGGCGACCAGGTCGCCAGCTTCTACGAGGCCGAGAAGGCCCGCGGCAACATGTCCTCGATCCCCCGCTTCACCTTCGCCCCGGCGGCCGCCCACCCGGGCCGCTGGGAGGTGGTGAAGGCCGAGTACCTCACGCAGTTCTCGGACATGCGGTCGCCGTTCCGCGTCGTCTGCACCTCCTGCGAGGCCGCCACCTCCTCCGCCGACGGCACGTACGCCGCCGCCGACCGAGAGGTGACGAAGGCCGTGATGTCACGCGGCGCCGGGGAGCAGGGGCTGACGCGCGCGACGAAGTAGGGCGGAGGGGCGACCCCGGCCCCCCTACGAGCTACGAGGCCCTGCCGCGCCGGGTGACGACCAGCGCGGCGGCGCCGAAGCCGAGCAGGATCAGCGCACCGCCCGTCACGTACGGGGTGAGCGAGCCGCCTCCGGTCTCGGCGAGGCCGGCCTGGGACCCGGAGCCGCCCGTGGTGGCCGTCTGGGGCTTGACGTCGGGCAGCTTGGACGGGCTGGGGGCGGGGGCGGCCGGGGACTCGCAGCGGGCCTCGGCGAGCACGATCTCCCCCTCGACCTCGGCAACGTTCAGATCGAGCGGGTTCACCGACACCTTGAGCCGCAGCGCGGTCGCGGCGGCCGTGGTGGAGGTGGTCTGGGTGGTGGAGAGCTCCAGGGCCACCAGGCCGACCTTGGGGACCTCCACCTTGGTGGGGCCGCCCGCCGAGAGGGTTACCTTCTTGCCCAGGACGGTCACGGTGCCCAGGACGTTGGAGCTTGCGACCGGCTTCTTGCCCGCCTCGCAGACGGCCTTGGAGCTGACCTTCTCCACCTCGATCAGGGACAGCAGGGGCAGGCCCGGTACGTGGACCCTGGCCTTGGCGAGGTTCGCCTCCGCCGCGGCGCGGTCGGCGTCGGCGGTGGCCTTGGAGGTGGCGACGTCGGCGCGCAGGACGCTCACCGGCTGTCCGCCCTCGACCCCGTCGAGGGTGACGGTCAGCGCCGTCTTCGCGGAATCCGCCGGGGCGCTGACCTCGTTGAGGGTCGCGTTCAGCGGGATGTGCACGGTCTTGTTGAGCAGGCCGACGTCCAGGGTGGTGCGCAGGACGACGGCACTGGCCTTGCCCGCACCCGGGTGGGATCCGGTGGAACCGGCGGAGCCGGTGGCGAAGGCGGGCGGGGCGGCGAGCAGGGCAACCGCTCCCGTGGCGACGAGCGCGGCCACGGGCATGCGGAAGGTGTTGCTGTTCAAGGTGGTGGAACCCCCAGGGAGATGGGAGCCGTCGCGCCGCCAATGGGGGACATTGCGCGCGCCGACGGCCTCGACCCCGGAATCTTTACGCACTGAGAGTGAACGGGGGTGAACCCGACGTGAGTTCACCCCAAAGGGTTGTTTCCAGGCATAGGTTCGAATATATACGCCTCACCCGGAACGGGAGTTCCCTCCCATCCCGGAAATCTCGGCCACCAGGGCCCGCGCCGGGCGTACACAACGACCGTGCGGCCGCCGACGTCACGCCCCGTCAACTCCCGTGCCCCTGCGGAGCTCAGGCCACCACCGCCCCGTTCACCACCACCCGCAGCGGATCCGCCAGCGCCCGTACGTCGGCCCGCGGATCGGCCTCGTACACCACCAGGTCGGCCGGCGCGCCCTCGGTCAGGCCGGGCCTGCCGAGCCACTCGCGCGCGCCCCAGGCCGTCGCCGCGAGGGCTTGCAGCGGCGGGATCCCGGCCTTGACGAGCTCGCCCACCTCGGCCGCGACCAGGCCGTGCGGGAGGGAACCTCCCGCGTCCGTGCCGACGTAGACCCCGATGCCCGCGTCGTAGGCGGCGCGGACGGTGTCGTAGCGCCGCTCGTGCAGCCTGCGCATGTGCGCCGACCACCGCGGGAACTTGGCCTCGCCGCCCGCGGCCATCTTCGGGAAGGTCGCGATGTTCACGAGGGTCGGGACGATGGCCACCCCGCGCTCCGCGAACAGCGGGATGGTGTCCTCGGTGAGCCCCGTGGCGTGCTCGATGCAGTCGATGCCCGCCTCGACCAGATCCCGCAGGGAGTCCTCGGCGAAGCAGTGCGCGGTGACGCGCGACCCGAGGCGGTGGGCCTCGGCGATGGCCGCCTCGACCTCGGCGCGCGGCCAGCAGGCGGTCAGGTCCCCGGCCTCGCGGTCGATCCAGTCCCCGACCAGCTTGACCCAGCCGTCGCCCCGCTGCGCCTCGCGGCCCACGTACGCGACGAGGTCCTCGGGCTCGATCTCGTGGGCGAAGTTGCGGATGTAGCGGCGGGTGCGGGCGATGTGCCGGCCCGCACGGATGATCTTCGGCAGGTCCTCGCGGTCGTCGATCCAGCGGGTGTCGGAGGGGGATCCGGCATCGCGGATGAGGAGGGTGCCGGCGTCCCGGTCGGTCAGGGCCTGCCGTTCGGCGGTGTCCGCGTCCACCGGCCCGTGGGCGTCGAGCCCCACGTGGCAGTGCGCGTCGACCAGCCCGGGCAGGACCCACCCGGTGACCTCGGTGACCTCCCCGGCGCCGCGCGGGCGCTCGTAGGAGATCCGGCCGCCGATCACCCAGAGCTCGTCGCGGACCTCCTCGGGCCCGACCAGTACCCGCCCCTTCACGTGCAGCAGACCCGACCTCGTACTGCCGCCGTTGACCTCGTCGCTCATGGCGGCACTCTATGTGCGGGCTCGGTAGGCTCTCCAGGTCGGTCCGGACGTATCCGGACGAACGGTCCCGGGCCGAAAGCACGGCCCCGGACCGAAAGCACGGTCCCGGGCCGGGAGAACGACCCCGGACCGAGAGAACGAAGAGAGCCGCGCCGTGAACCACCCCCTCCTGGACCTTCCGCCCCTGACCGCCGCGCGCTTCGCGTCGATCGAGCGGGGCGTCGCGGAGCTGCTCGGCACCCGGGCCGACGTGGTGATCACCCAGGGCGAGGCACTGCTGCCGCTGGAGGGATGCATCCGGTCGGGCGCACGGCCCGGTTCGACCGCGCTGAACGTGGTGACCGGCCCCTACGGGACCACCTTCGGCAACTGGCTGCGCGACTGCGGGGCGCACGTCGTGGACCTGGAGGTCCCCTTCGACACCGCCGTGTCCGCCGCCCAGGTGGACCGGGCCCTGTCGGAGCACCCGGAGATCGACTTCGTGTCCCTGGTCCACGCGGAGGCGGCCACCGGGAACACCAACCCGGTGGCGGAGATCGGCGAGGCCGTACGGGCCCACGGGGCGCTGTTCATGCTGGACGCGGTGGCCTCGGTGGGCGCGGAGCCGCTGCTGCCGGACGCGTGGGGCGTGGACCTGTGCGTGATCGGCGCGCAGAAGGCGATGGGCGGTCCGGCGGGGGTCTCGGCCGTATCGGTCTCCGACCGCGCGTGGGCCCGCTTCGCGGGGAACGCCTCGGCGCCGCGCCGCTCGTACCTCTCCCTGCTGGACTGGAAGGAGCGCTGGATCGACGCCGGGCGCACGGCGCTGCCGCACGCGCCGGCGCAGCTGGAGATGCTGGCGCTGGAAGCCTGCCTGGACCGCATCGCGGCCGAGGGCCTGACCGCGGTGGAGGCCCGCCATGCGGCCGCCGCGGCGGCGACCCGTGCGGGTGCGGCGGCGCTGGGCATCACCCCGTACGTCGGCCGGGACGCGGCGGCGGCCCCGGTGGCCACCACCCTGCGGGTCCCGGAGGCCTCCCTGGTGGTGGCGAAGGCCCTCGCGGCGGATCCGGCGGCCCCCCTCGCGGCGGGCGGCGGGGCGCTGGCCCGGGAGATGGTCCGGGTCAACCACTACGGCTCGGCGGCCTCCCTGGACGCCGTCGGCGCCGGCCTGACGGCCCTGGCCGGGGCCCTGTCGGCGGACCCGACCGCGGCTCTCGCGGCGGCGGGCTCGGCCTGGTCGACGGCCCTGCCCTCCGCCTGAGCCGGCAGGCAGGCCGTCCGTCCGTCCGTCCGGGATCGGCCCGTCAGGGTCAGCCCTCCAGGAGGTTCAGCAGCCGGTCCACGTCCGCCTCGGTGTTGTAGAGGTGGAACGAGGCCCGCAAGCTTCCCGCGCGGGCGGACGTGGAGATGCCCGCGGCGAGCAGGGCGCCCTGACGGTCGGCCAGGCCCGGCACCGAGACGATCGGGGAGCGGCCCGGGACGGGCTCGTGGCCCAGGCGGGCGAGGCCGGCGCGGTAGCGGGCGGCCAGGGCGGTGTCGTGGACGTGGACGGCGTCGATGCCGATCCGCTCCAGCAGGGCCAGCGAGGGCTCGGCGGCGTGGTAGGCCAGGAAGGCCGGGGACTCGTCGAAGCGCCGGGCCCCGTGGGCCAGTTCCCGCAGCGGGCCGTAGATGGCGTCCCACATGTCGGCGAGCGCCACCCAGCCCGCGTGCAGCGGGGTCACGGCCTCCTGGGCCTCCTCCGAGACCGTGAGGTAGGAGACACCGCGCGAGGCGAGCAGCCACTTGTACCCGGCGGTGACCGTGTAGTCGTAGGGGCTCGCGTCGAAGGGCAGCCAGCCGGCCGCCTGCGAGGCGTCGACCAGCATCCGCGCCCCGTGCCCGGTCGTCGCGGCGCGGACGGCCGCCAGGTCCGCCGTACGCCCGTCGGCGGACTGTACGGCGCTCAGCGCGACCAGTGCGGTGTCCGGGCCGACGGCTTCGGCGAGGGACTCCAGCGGGGCGAAGCGGACCTTGAGGTCGTCGCGGACCACGAACGGGTTGATCACCGAGGCGAACTCCCCCTCCGGGCACAGGACTTCGGATCCGGCCGGGAGGGAGGCGGAGACCAGGCCGACATGGGTGGAGACGGCCGAGCCGACGGCCACGCGGTCCACGGGGACCCCGACGAGGCGGGCGAACGATTCGCGGACCCGCTCGACGCGGTCGAAGTCGCCGAAGCCTTCCGGGAGTCCGGCCCCTGCCGCCTCTGCGAGCCGCCGCACCTCGGCGACGGCGGCCCGCGGGAGGGTGCCGTAGTTGGCGGTGTTGAGATAGGTGGTGGAGTGTGCGAACTCGTCGCGGACGGTCTCGCGCGCAGATAGGTCCATGACTTTCACTCTGCGCCAGGGCCATCCCAAAGTCCATTGCCGGGTTTCACGCACCACACCAAAGGGCTACTTATATCGGGGCCTTAGGCGCCCGGCACCGCGCACGCCCCGTCGGGCTCGCACGCCTCGCCCTCGGGGGCGGCGGGGGCGAGGACCTCGCGGCCCGCCCAAGCCTGCTCCAGCGCCTGCGTGAACACCTCCGCGGGCTGCCCCCCGGAGATCCCGAAGCGTCGGTCGAGCACGAAGAACGGCACGGCGTTCGCGCCCAGCTCGGCCGCTTCGCGCTCGTCGGCCCGCACCTCGGCGGCGTACGCGGACTCGTCGCCCAGCACCGCCCGGGCCTCCCCCTCGTCGAGTCCGGCCTCGACCGCGAGCGCGATCAGCACCTCGGGATCGAAGACGGAGCGCTCCTCGCCGAAGTTGGCGCGGTAGGCGAGGTCGAGCAGCTCTTCCTGGCGGCCGCGGTCGGCGGCCAGGTGCAGCAGGCGGTGGATGTCGAAGGTGTTGCCGTGGTCACGGCCGTCCGTGCGGTACGTCAGCCCCTCGGCGCGGGCGCTCGCGGCGACGTGCTCCTCCATGCCGCGGGCCTCGTCGAGGGTGCGGCCGTACTTCTTGGCCAGCATCTCCAAGACGGGCGCCACCTCGCCCTTGGGGCCGTTCGGGTCGAGCTCGAAGGAGCGGTAGACCACCTCGATCTCCTCGCGGTGTGCGAAGTCGGCCAGCCCCTTGGCGAACCGGGCCTTGCCGATGTAGCACCACGGGCAGGCGATGTCGCTCCAGATCTCGACGCGCATGTTCCTTCTTCCCTCCACGGAATCAACTGTTCCGTGTTCAACCATCTGCCTCTGCGTCTCATTCCCTGGACGGGTGGCTCCCCTACGGGTCACTCCCCGGCCGGGTCCCCCACCGTGAGCCACAGGATGCGGTGGGAGCCCGCGACCCGGGCTCCGGCGGGGTCCGGGAGCCAGCCGTGGGTGGCGTAGAAGGCCTGGGCGCGGAGGTTGTGCTCGTAGACCTCCAGGCGGACCCTGCGGACGCCCGCGCGGCGCCAGGCGTCGAGGCAGGCGGCGTGCAGGGCCGCCCCGGTGCCGCGTCGCCAGTGGACGGGGTCCACGTGCAGCTGGGTGAGGGTGGTCTCGCCGTCGGCGGTGCGGAAGGCCGCCACCCCGGTGAGCTCGCCGCCGCTCTCGGCGCAGAGCACCCCGCCGTCCGCCGCGGCACGGGCCACCGCCCGGGACCAGCCCTCGCGGGTGCGCGCCAGTTCGG
Organism: Streptomyces sp. NPDC058289; assembly: GCF_042880975.1. NCBI lineage: Bacteria > Bacillati > Actinomycetota > Actinomycetes > Kitasatosporales > Streptomycetaceae > Streptomyces > Streptomyces sp. NPDC058289. The sequence continues at coordinate 9,939 of NZ_JBHVYI010000086.1, read as the reverse complement.
CGGCGCCGCCGAAGGCCTCCTCGGGTATCCGGCCCCGGTAATAGGTGGCCCGGGCCCGGGTGTGGAGGGCTGCGATGGCGTCGAGGTCTTCGGGCTGCGCGGTCCTGATCATGGGAAGGACAACGCGCCGGGAACCCCGCCGGTTCCCGGCGCGGGCTACTTCTTCAGCCAGGCCTGCATCATCTTCTGCGCCACCGGGGCGGCCAGCTTGCCGCCGCCGATCTCGGAGCGGTCGGTGTCCGAGTTCTCGATCATGACGGTGACCGCGATCTGCTTGCCGTTCGTCTTTCCGTACGTGGTGTACCAGGCGAGCGGCGCCAGGCTGTTGTTCACACCGCGTTGGGCGGTACCGGTCTTGGCTCCCGACTCGACGCCCGGGATCTGGACGTTCTTGCCGCCGCCTTCGGTGGCGACCGTCCGCATGGCGTCCTGGACCATCGAGGCGGTCTTCGCGCTCATCACCTGCTCGGACTTCGGGTCCTTGAAGCTCTCCAGCACGTTGCCGTTGGAGTCGGTGACCTCGGAGACCTCGTGCGGGGAGACCAGCTTGCCGCCGTTCTGGATCGCGGCCGTCACCATCGCCATCTGGAGCGGGGTGGCCTGGACGTCGAACTGGCCGATGCCCGTCTGCGCGACCTGGTCGACGGACATCTTCTTCGTCGGGTACTTGCTGGACGGGGTGGTCCAGACGGGGGTCTTCTGCACCACGTTGAAGCCGAGCTTCTCCGCCATGGCGCGCATCTTGTCCTGGCCGAGCTTGTGGGCGAACTCCGCGAAGACGTTGTTGCAGGACAGCTTCAGCGCGGTCCGGGGGGAAACGTTGTTGCAGAGCGAGTCGTCCACCTCACTGCGCAGCTTGGTCTTCGTACCGGGGATCGTGTAGTCGCCGGGGACCCCGCTCGGCGTGTCGATGTTGGTGACCAGGCCGTTCTCGATGGCCGCCGCGAGGGTGACCAGCTTGAAGGTGGATCCGGGCGCCTGCGGCTTGCGCAGGGCGGTGTTCTCCAGCGCCTTGCCCTTGTCGGCGCTCAGCGCCTCCCAGGCCTTCTGTTCCGCCTCACCGGCACCGGCGATGCTGCCCGGGTCGAAGGACGGGTTGTTCACGACGGCCAGGATCTCGCCGGTCGCCGGGTCGATCGCCACGGCCGAGCCCTGCTTGCCCTGGAGCGCGTCCCAGCCCGCCTTCTGGACGTCCTTGTCGATCGTGGTCAGGACGTTGCCCGGGGCCGCCCGCTTGTTGGTGAGCGTGTCCATGATCGTCTTGAGCCGGTTGTCGGTGCCGTTGAGGATGTTCTTGTAGACGCCCTCGAGCATGCTCGACCCGAAGGCCTGGGAGCTGTAGCCGGTGATCGGCGCGTACAGCGGCCCGTTGGTGTAGGTCCGCTTGTACCGGAAGTCCTTGCCGCCCGTGTCCGTGGAACCGGTGATCGCCTCCCCGCCCACGATGATGTTCCCCAACGGGTTCTCGTACTTCCCGATGAGGTTGCGCCGGTTGTTCTTGTCGTCTGCGAGGGCCTGGCCTTGGTACGCCTGCACCCAGGTGACCCGCACCAAAAGGGCCAGCACCAGAAGCAGACAGAAGACCGACGCACGCCTGATCGTCTTGTTCATCCCCCAGAAGGACGCCCCAACCGCCCCAGCCGTTCCGCTCTGCCCCGATTGTGGCGGAGTTCTCAGCCTTTCTTCATGAGGAAGCCTCCCTCGTACGCCGCGATGACCGCCTGGGTCCGGTCCCGGGAGCCGGTCTTGGCCAGCACCGCGGCCACGTGCGTCTTGACCGTCTGCGGGCCGACTCCGAGCCGCTCGCTCACCTCGTGGTTGGAGAGCCCGGCGGCCATCAGCCGCAGGACGTCGGCCTCCCGGTCCGTGAGCCGGGCGACCCAGGGGGCGGCGGCCGGGCCGGCCCCGGGCGGGGTGTGGGCGGCGGCCAGGGAGCGGACGGCCGCCGGGAAGAGCAGCGAGTCCCCGCGCGCCACGAGCCGGACCGCGGCGGTCAGCTCGTCGGGGTCGGCCCGCTTGAGGAGGAACCCGGCGGCGCCCGCGCGCAGCGCGTCGTACACGTAGGCGTCGTTCTCGAAGGTGGTCACCACCACGATCCGGGGCGGCTCGGCCATGGTGGCGAGGATCCGCTCGGTGGCCCGTATGCCGTCGATGTCCGGCATCCGCACGTCCATCAGCACCACGTCCGGGGCGAGCGCCCGGACCACGGTCACGGCCTCGGCTCCGGTGGCCGCCTCCCCGACGACCTCCAGGTCGGGCTCGGCGTCGAGGATGACCCGCAGGGCGGTACGGACCATCCGCTCGTCGTCGGCCACGACCAGCCGCAGCGGCGGGCGGACCGGCCCGGCCGTCACCGCGGGCGCGGGCGCGGGTGGAGCCGTATCCGGGTGCGCCGGCCCGGTCGGCTCCCCCGTCGGCCTCATCGGGCGCGCTCGCCGGATCGGGCGTCCCCGCCGAGCGGGAGGACGGCCCGCAGCCGCCACCGGCCCTCGTGCGGCCCGGCCTCGACCTGCCCTCCGAACAGCGCGGCCCGCTCGGCGGCGCCCTGCAGCCCCCGGCCCCCGGTGGTGCGGGCCCCCGCAGCGGCCGCGGCCGGCGCCGCCGGATCGTTCGTCATGATGATCTCCAGTTCCTCGTGTCCACGGGGCTCCTCGTGCCCACGGGGCTCCCCCGGCCCAGCTGGTTCCCCCGGCCCACCGGTTTTCTCCTGCCCACCGGGTTTCCCCTGCCCACCGGGTTTCCCCTGCCCACCGGCATCCCCCTGTCCTCCTCCGCGCACCCGTACGGAGATCCGCAGATCGACCGGCCCCGACCCGTGCCGCAGTGCGTTGCTCAGCCCCTCCTGCACGATCCGGTACGCCTCGCGGGAGGCGATCTCCGGGAGCCGTCCCCAGTCGCCGGCCGGTCCCGGGTCCTGGCGGGCGGTGATCGGGGTCCCGGAGGCCCGGCTGCGGGCCAGCAGCCCGTCGAGGTCGGCGGCGAGCGTCGGAGCGGCGGGCAGTCCGCCGCCCCCGGCGCCCGCTCCGTCGCCCTCGCGCAGCAGGCCGAGGACGGCGTCCAGCTCCCCCACCGTGCGCCGGGTGGTGTCCTCGATCGCGGCCAGCGCCTCCCGGACGAAGCCGGGGTCGGTGTCGAGCACCCGCCGGGCGGCGCTCGCCTGGAGGGTGACCGCGCTCAGGGCGTGCCCCACGGCGTCGTGCAGCTCGCGCGCCAGCCGGTTGCGGACCGCCAGATCCGCGGCGCGCTCCTCGGCGGCCGCCAGCCGGTCCGCCGCCGTCGGCCCGAGCAGTACGGGCGCCAGCCGGGCCAGCAGGGCCCCCGCCCCGGCGGCGCACAGGACGACCCCGGCCAGCAGCACGATCCCGGCCAAGGGGGCCGCGTAGGGCTGGGCCCGGGCGTCGAACCAGCCGAGCGTGACGGGCACCTCCCGCAGCGCGCTCACGAACGGCAGGGCGATCAGCACCACCGCCATGGGCGGTACCGCCAGGCTCACCCCGCTGACCAGGGCTCCGACCCCCAGGTGCAGGGTCCACCAGGCCGAGGCCCGCCCCCGGGCCGCCCAGCTCCGGGCGGGCCCCTCCGCGAACTGCTCCCCCGGCACCCCGCACAGGGCCCGCGCGGCGGCCACGGACATCGGCCGGACCAGTCCGGACAGCCCGGTCGCGGCGATGAGCGGCAGGGCGACGGCGTAGGCCGCGAGGCTGAGCGGCAGGGAGTTGAGAGCGTTGACTCCGCCCATGGCGCCACCGACCGCCACCTGCGTGAGCAGGAAGTACGGCATCAGCAGGGCCCCGCCGAGTATCTGGTGCACCCAGCGCAGCCGGGCCCGCGCCCCCAGCAGCCTCTCCACGCCGTCTCCTTCAGGCAGTTCGGCGCCGGGCCAGGAACCGCGCCATGACACTGACCGCAAGGAGTCCGACGATCATCTGGCCAGCGTAGATCAACTGGGTCGCGGTGGTGGTCCGTTCACCCGGGCCGGGGTCACCGCCCAGCACGGCGGTCATCATCCACATGCCCCAGCACAGGGTGGCCCCCGACCCGGTCCACGCTATGACCAGCGGCCACCACGCCCGCCGCTCCCCGCCCCCGGCGAGCAGCACCGCCCCCGCCGCGGCCGTCAGCGCACACAGGGCGTGGACGAAGGACACCGCTCCCGCGTCGGAGGAGTACTGCGCGATCTGGTCCGCATCGTGCCCGGCCGTGCCACCGAAGGCCCAGTACAGGTGCGTCGCCGCCACCACCGCGGCCACCGCCGCCGCGGCTCCCGCCACCACCCCCGTGGGTGACGGGAGCCGCTCCCCGAGGACGCCCTGCCAGGACCGGCCCCAGCGCTCTCGCGCATAGGGCACGAACAGCCCGGTCAGGGCTATGGCTTGGATGATGAAGCCGGGGTAGACCACGTTGAAGACCCATGGGTCGAGGAAGGGCGGCTGGGCCGCCCGCGCGGCCTCGTCCGGCCCCAGCCCCATGGCGCGCAGGAGGAGTTGACCGGGGAAGCCGAGGACGATCGGCGTCAGCAGTCCGGTGGCGATGAAGACGGGGGTGATCAGCAGCCAGGACGGCACGCGCATCCCCCAGGGCCGGGTGAGCACCAGGACGAGCAGGACCACGCTGGAGTCCATGACCAACGACAGGGCGTTGAGCACGGTGAAGAACGCGCTGCCCGGCTCCAGGAGCACGCTGCCGTCCGGTATCCCGATGTGGCTCCCGGCCAGCCAGGCGGTCTTCAGCGTCAGATAGGGCACGGTCGCGGCGATGGCCGCCGCCCGCAGGAACCTGCGCCCGGCCCCCGGCCGGGTGGCCGACGGCTGCGCTCCGCTGGTCGATCGGTCGGTCGATCCGTCGGTCGATCCGTCGGTCGATCGCGACGTGTGAACGGCTCGTGTGGTCATGGCTCAACGGTCCCGCGTCCGCACCCCCGCCACCTCCCCCTTGAAGGGGAACCGCCTCCCCCGCCCGGGGGAGGAACCAGGCCCTCCGCCGCGCCGAACCCGCGGAAACCCCGGCGCTACATCCGCCGCGTCACCACCGACAGCCGGTCGCGCGCCGCGAACAGTGCCGCCTTGATGCCCCGTTCGTGCCCCGGCGTCAGCCGCGCCACCGGTACCGAGCAGCTCACCGCGTCCCGCGCCGGCGTCCGGTACGGCACCGCCACGCCGAAGCAGCGCAGTCCGAGCGTGTTCTCCTCCCGGTCCACCGCGTACCCCTGCTCCCGTACCAGTGCCAGGTCCTCGATGAGCCGCTCCCGGTCGGTGATGGTGTGCTCGGTGACGGCTTCGAGCCGCCGCGGCAGCAGTGCGCGTACCTCTTCGTCCGTGTGCGTGGCCAGCAGCGCCTTGCCGAGGGCCGTCGAGTGCACCGGCAGCCGCCGCCCGACGCGGGTGAAGGGCCGCAGATAGTGCTGGGACTGCCGGGTCGCCAGGTAGACCACGCTCGTCCCGTCCATGCGGGCCAGGTGGATCGTCTCCGTCGTGTCGTCGGAGAGCCGGTCCAGCGTGGGCCGCGCCGCCGCCACCACCTCGTCCCCGTCGATGTACGAGCTGCCGACGAGCAGCGCCCGTACGCCGATGCCGTACCGCGTGCCCGTCGCGTCGGTCTCCACCCAGCCCAGGTTCACCAGGGTGCGCAGCAGCATGTAGAGGCTGGATTTGGGCAGGGAGAGGTCGCTCTGGATGTCGGCCAGGCTGTGCAGCCCCGGCCGGGAAGCGAAGTGTTCCAGCAACTGGACCGTGCGTACCGCCGACTTGACGGCCGCCGGTGCGCCCGAGCCCCCCGACTCAGCTGTGGTGGTCATCCGCCTTCGTGCCCCTCTGTCTCTTGCTGTCTCTTGTCAACCCGGAAGACACGGAAATAGAGTCCACGGTGGATGTGATCATTCATCCAACGGAACAGCGTTCACAATACTGAACGCATCCGCGCGGGTCAGCGTAGATCCAGGAGGCAGTTCGCCATGGCAGCAACACCAGTCTGGAGTGTGGACCCCCGCACCGGGAAGCACCGCGAGCAGGTTGCGGTGGAGGCCACACCCCGGGAGGTGGACGAAGCCGTGCGCGCGGCCCACGCCGCCCGCGGCTCGCTGGCCGACGCCGGGAGGCGCGCCGCCTTCCTGCGCACCGCCGCCGATCTGCTCGACGAGGCAGCCTCCCACGTCATCGAGGCCGCCGACGCCGAGACCGCGCTCGGACCCGGCCGGCTCACCGGCGAGCTGGCCCGCACCACGGGCCAGCTCCGCGCCTTCGCCGACGCCGTGGACGAGGGCTCCTACCTCGACATCCGCATCGACCGCGCCGATCCCGCCACCACTCCGCCCCGCCCGGAGCTGCGCCGCTACAAGGTGCCGCTGGGCGTGGTCGCGGTCTACGCCGCCTCCAACTTCCCCCTCGCCTTCTCCGTGCCCGGCGGCGACACCGCCAGCGCGCTGGCCGCGGGCTGCCCGGTCGTGGTCAAGGCACACCCCGACCACCCGGCCACCTCCGAGCTGTGCGCCTCGCTGCTGCGCCGGGCGGCCGTCGTCGCCGGGCTGCCGGCCGAGGTCGTCGCCGTGGTCCACGGGTTCGACGCGGGCCTGGAGCTGATCCGGCACCCGCTGGTCAGCGCCGCCGGGTTCACCGGGTCCATCCGGGGCGGGCGGGCCCTGTTCGACGCCGCGGCCGCGCGGCCCGTGCCGATCCCCTTCCACGGGGAACTGGGCTCCCTGAACCCGGTCGTGGTCACCCCGGCGGCCGCCGCGGAGCGCGCCGAGGAGATCGGCGGCGGGCTGGCCGGCTCGGTCACGCTCGGCGTCGGCCAGTTCTGCGTCAAGCCGGGCCTGGTCCTCGTACCCGAGGGCGCGGACGGGGACCGGCTCGCGGGTGCGCTGACCAAGGCGCTCGGAGAGACCGAGCCCGGGGTGCTCCTCGACCACCGGATGCGGGAGAACTTCGTCGCCGGAGTCCGCGAACGCGCAGCGCTGCCCGGGGTCGACGCACCCGTCACCCCCGGCTCGGGCGGCGAGCACACCGTCGGCGCGGGCTACCTGAGCGTGCCGGCGCGGACCCTGCTGGAGGGCGGGCCCTACGAGGTGCTCCTGGAGGAGTGCTTCGGCCCGGTCACCGTGCTGGCCCGGTACGCCGGCCAGGACGAGGCCGCCGCCCTGCTCGGGCGGCTCCCCGGAAACCTCACCGCGACCCTGCAGCTGTCGGCCGCAGAGGCGGACGGCGGCCCGGGTCCGGCGGCGGAGCTGATCTCCCAGGTCACGACACTGGCGGGCCGGGTCGTGGTCAACGGCTGGCCGACCGGTGTGGCGGTGGCCCCGGCCCAGCACCACGGAGGCCCCTACCCGGCGGCGACCTCCCACTCCACCTCGGTCGGCGGCACGGCGATCGAGCGCTGGCTGCGCCCGGTGGCCTACCAGTCGGTGCCGGACGCCCTGCTCCCCGCGGAACTCCGCGAGGCCAACCCCCTGAACCTCCCGCGACGGGTCACGGGAGGCTAGGGCCTGTCGTCAGGGAAGGCCCGGCGCGCTCAGCCGCTCAGCCGCGCAGGACCCGGGCCTTCTCCGTCGCGCACTCCTCGTCGGTGAGCAGGCCCTGGGCCTTCAGCTCGGCCAGGGCGGTGAGCCGGCCGACCCTGTCGACCGCGGGAGCCGGCGCGACGGCCTGCTGCTGGGCCTGTTGCTGCGCGGTCGCCCGGGCCGCCGCCTGACTGAAGAGCACCTGCCCGTTGGACTCCCGTACCGCCTAGGCCGGCCGCGTTGCCCAGGCGTTCTCCCACACCACCACGAGCGCGGAGGACTCCGGAGCCAGGCCCTGCGCGACGGTCTCCAGGTCCTCGGGGCTGACACCGCATCGCGAAGCGACTCGGAGGCGGGTCGGCTCGGCTCCCGGTCGGCTCGGCGCATATTGCGTTGCAGGCCGCCGCCGGGGACGGCACGCTCTGGCCCATGCCCAGACCTCACGGATTCTCGTACGAACAACGCGGCGACCAGAGCGTCGTCATCACCCACCAGGGCCGGTCCGCGGCCACCCTCCGGGGCGGGCGGGCCGCCGCCTTCCTGGCCGAGGTCGAAGCCGGAGACGCCCAGCTCGTCATGGCGCGCTGGACCGGCTCCTACAAGTTCGGCAACGAGCGGACGGCCAGGAACCACCCCCGCAACCGCGGCCGCGTCTGAGGCGCGGGTGGGACACGGGTGAAGAACCGGGAAACCGGGTGAAAGTAAGGGAACGGCAAAGCCACCTCGGTCGTTCTCCCGGCATGACCGCTATGACCCCTGGTTCCAACCTGCCGCTCAATGCCGTCCGCGTGACGGTGGACGTGGCTGCCCCGGTGCGGCTCGACGTGTCCGCGCTGCTCCTCGCCGCCGACGGCAAGGTGCGTTCCGACGCCGATTTCATCTTCTTCAACCAGCCGTCCGGCCCCGGCGTCACCTACCGCTCGGGCGGCGGCACGGCACCGGACTCGATCACCGTGGACACCGGTGCGGTCCCGCCCGGCATCGAGCGGATCGTCATCACCGCCAGCCCTGACGCCGCCGGCCAGTCCTTCCAGGGCATCGAGCCCACCGCCACCGTGCGGGACGCCGGAAGCGGAGCGGTGATCTCCACCTTCACCCCGCCGCAGCTCGCCACGGAGACCGCCCTGGTGGTCGTCGAGGTCTACCAGCGCGGCGGCGTGTGGAAGGTGCGCGCCGTCGGCCAGGGGTACGCGAACGGCCTCGCCGGCATCGCGACCGACTTCGGGGTCTCGGTGGAGGAGGAGCCGGCTCCGGCGGCCGCCGCCCCGGCCCCGGTCGCCCCGCCCGCACCGCCCGTACCCCCGGCCCCCCCGGCGCCCCCCACGTACGCGGCCTCCCCCTGGCTCACCAGCGGCGCACCCGGGGCGACCCCGGCCCCCGCACCGGTCGCCCCCGCACCGGTCGCGGCTCCCGCCGCCGCTCCCGCCCCCGGCGCCGGGAAGATCAACCTCGACAAGGGCCGGGTCAGCCTCCAGAAGAACCAGACCGTGTCCCTGGTCAAGGGCGGCCGCCCGCTGCTCTCCCAGGTCAAGATGGGCCTCGGCTGGGAGCCCGCGTTCCGCGGCCGGGACATCGACCTGGACGCCTCGGTCATCGCGTACGGCCCGCAGCGCAACCACATCGACAGCTGCTACTTCGGCAAGCTCTCCATCCTGGGCGGCTCCGTCAAGCACTCCGGCGACAACCTCACCGGTGAGGGCGCGGGCGACGACGAGGTGATCGTCGTCGACCTCGGCCGGCTGCCCGCGGACGCGACGGGCCTCGTCTTCACGGTGAACTCGTTCTCCGGCCAGAAGTTCACCGAGGTGGCCAAGGCCTACTGCCGCCTCATCGACGCCGCGACCAACGAAGAACTGGTCCGCTTCGACCTCACCAGCGCCGAGCCGCAGACCGGCGTGATGATGGCCAAGTTGATCAAGCAGTTCTCGGGCGAATGGGAGATGACGGCCATGGGCGAGTTTGTGAAGTCGCGCACAGTGCGGGGCATGGTCAAGCCGGCCGCGCAGGCACTCTGAGCAGGTGAGCGGGCACATGGAGCGACGGACGCCCTCTCCGGGTGACCTGTTCCACCCTTAATACGGAGGTCGCTGTCAGTGCCCGCCCGTAGCCTTGGAACCATGCACCAGACACTCCAGCCCGCGGGCCCCGCGCGCCCGTCCGCCGCCGAGGCGAACGAGGCGATCCGGCAGCTCGTCGAGAGCCGGGTGGACGGCGAGTGGCCCTCCGAGGCGTACGAGTTCCTCCTCGAAGAGTGGGCCGCGGCCAGCCGCGCCGAAGCTCAGTAAACGAACAGACGCACAGAGGCACAGATGAGACGACGAGAAGAGGGGCCGGGGGCCGAGGCCCAGCGGCGGGGGTAAAGTAACCCCCCCCCCGCGACACCGCCGCCGCCCCCCCCCCCCCCGCGCGCCACCCCCAAAACCAGCGGGGACAGGGGGAGGGTAAAC
>NZ_JBHVYI010000085.1:0-36331 GCF_042880975.1 Streptomyces sp. NPDC058289 | reverse complement strand
GATGTACCCAGCCCCTCCGGCGTTTGAGGAGCGGGGGTCCGGGGGCAGGCCCCCGGCAACGGCGCCGCACCCGCCCACCGGCCACGCACCAGGCGGCAGTGGCGGGCACACCGATCAGCCCCCGCCGGACGGAGTCCGGCGCAGCGGGGCGAAGCCGGGGGCCCGCCAGGGCCGAGCCGCGCGAGCGGCGCGTTAAGAGGGACGTGCGGCCAGCGCCGCGGCCAGCGCGGACAGGAAGGTGACGACCTGCGACGGGCCGGACAGGGCCAGGTCCGCGCGGGCGGCGAGTTCCGGGACCTCCGCCGAGCCGCTGCACAGCAGCAGCCCCGGCATGCCCCCGGCCCGCAGCTTCTCGACCGCCGAGTACGCCGCCAGGTCCCCCAGGTCGTCCCCGGCGTAGAGCACGGCCTCCGCCCCCACCTCCGCGAGGTACTCCGTGAGGGCGACGCCCTTGTCCATCCCGGGCGGCCGCAGCTCCAGTACGGCCCGTCCCGGTTCGACCATCAGGCCGTGTCGGGCCGCCAGCCCCGCCAGGGGCTCGCGCAGGGCCGCGAAGGCCGCTTCCGGGTCCGCCGCACGGCGGGTGTGGACGGCCAGCGCCCGGCCCTTCTCCTCGATCCACGTCCCGCGCCACGCGCCGATCGCGTCCAGGAACCCGGGCAGCTCCGCCCGGACCGCCGCCACCCCCGGATGCTCGGCCGGAGCGTGCACGATGCCGCTCACGGCGTCCCAGCGCTCGGCTCCGTAGTGCCCGAGCACCACCAGGTGTTCCAGTCCGGGGACCCCGGCGAAGCCCCCGTAGCGGACGGCGACCCCGGCCGGCCGGCCGGTGACGACCGCGATGGAGCCGACCTCGGGGGCGAGGGCGGCGAGCGCGGGAACGGCTCCGGGGTGGGCCCGTGCCTGGTCGGGGTCGGGGACGATGTCGGCGAGTGTGCCGTCGAAGTCGAGGGCGACGACGGAGCGGCGCGGTGCGCGGAGGAGGGCTGCCAGTCCCTCGCGTCCGGCGCTGGTGACGGGCATCGGCAGATCGTGCGGATGGCTCCCCATACGCACGACCCTAACGGCCCTGCCGGGCCACGGCTATGGCGCGGGCCACTGCCACTACCGCCGGGCCCGCTGGGCCTCCCGGATGCGCCGCAGGCGGTTCACGGTGCCCGGTGCGTGCTCCAGCGCCCTGGGATCGTCCATCAGCGCGTTGAGCAGCTGGTAGTACCGGACCGGGGGCATCCCCAGTCCTTCCCTTATGGCCCGTTCCTTGGCGCCCGGCCCGGGCCAGGTGCGGCCTTCGTAGGCCAGTACGGCCGCTTCGTCGGCGCTCAGCCCGGCCGGCGGCCTCTCGTCCGCGTCCGTCATACGGCCAGGTTAACTCCGCCCTCCGACAGCCCCCGGCCGGCGCCGGTCGACGCCGGTCGACGCCGATCAGCCTGATCAGCACTGCCCGGGGCCGACCCGGGCCGACCCGGGCAGATCAGCGGGGTTCCGCCTTGCGCGCCATCTCCGCGAGGTCCCCGAGGATCTTCTCGGGCTGTCCGCCGGGCTGCACGGCCTTGCCGATGTTCTTCTTGACGTCCTCGCTCACGGCCGCCCAGGACTTCTTGCCCACCGGGTAGAGCCGCGCGTTGGGCAGCGCGTGCAGGAAGGTCTTCAGTTCCGCCGAGGAGGCTCCCGAGGAGGCCTCCATCGCCCGGGAGCCACTGGTGGTGACCGGGAGCAGGTCGTACTTCTCGGTGAAGGCCGTCACGTTGTTCGCCTCGTACAGGAAGTCCAGGAACTTCCCCGACTGCGTCTGGTGGCCGGTCTTGAAGGCCATCACCCAGTCGGCGACGCCCATCGTCGGGTGGCCGGCCCCGTCGGCGGTCGGCATGGGGGTCATGCCGTACTTCACGCCCTTCGCGGCGGCCTGCTTGAGCAGCGTCGGGTGCCCGTTGAGCATGCCGACCTCGCCGCGCGAGAAGGCGTCGAAGGCGGCCTGGCGGTCCAGCTTGGCCGGTTCGACGGGGCCGGTCAGGCCCGCGCCGACGAGCTTGTCGCGCAGGAACTCCAGGGTGTTGACGTTGTCCGCCGAGTCGATCGAGTACTGCTCTTCGTTGTCGGCGTAGCCTCCGCCGCCCGCGAGCAGCCACTGCATCGTCTCGGCCTGCGCCTCCTCGCGGCCCAGGGGCAGCGCGAGGGGGGTCGGGACTCCGGCCGCCTTGAGCTTCTTGGCGGCGGCCTCCAGCTCGGCCCAGCTCTTGGGCTGCCAGGGGGTCTTGCCGTCCTTGGGGATGATGCCGGCGTCGGCGAACAGCTTCTCGTTGTAGAACATCAGCCGGGTGCTGGCCACGAAGGGCAGGCCGTACTGGTTGCGCCTGACCTTGCCCGCGTCGGCGAGCGGCGCGAGGAAGTCGGCCTCGGTGGTCACCGAGAGCAGCTCGTCGGCGGAGTACAGCTTGCCCTCGGCGGCGTAGTCGGCGTAGGCACCGATCTGGGCTATGTCGGGGGCCTCGCCGGCCTTGACCATCTCGGCGACCTTGGCGTCGACCTCGGACCAGGAGTAGACGTCGACCTGGACCTTGATGCCGGGATGCTTCTTCTCGAAGGACGTGGCGAGCTCCTTCCAGTACGGCTTGGAGGAGTTTTCCGGTTTGTCCCCGTAGTCGGCCGCCACGACCTTGAGGGTGACCTCGTTGTCCCCTGCGAGACCCGACACGGCGCCGCAGCCGGTCAGCGTCACGGTGGTCAGGCACAGTGCGAGGCCGGACGCGGCGAGGTTCAGCCTTCTGGCCTGGACAGTTCGGGCCTTCACAGTTCTCGTTCCACCCCAGGTTGTTCCGTACGATTCGCGTAAAGGTCTACACCACTTTTGAGCCTGGTCAACATCCGGGCCCAAACGTGCACACGGCCTGCACGCGCGCACACGTACGGACCCACGTTCGGGCCCGCACGCGCACACACGTGCGGACCCGCGTACCGGCCCGCCCACCGACGAAGGTCCTGAATTTGTATGGCCACTCAACAATCCCTCTCAGTGGACTAGACCTTTGCCCTCCGATCACGCGAGACTGTCACCCGTGAAACCCGTGAAACACGTCATCGCCCTCGATGTGGGCGGCACTGGGATGAAGGCCGCCCTCGTCGCCGCCGACGGCACCCTGCTCCACGAGGCGCGCCGCGCCACCGGTCGTGAGCGGGGCGCCGAAGCCGTCGTCGAGGCGATCCAGGACTTCGCCGCCGAGCTCCTCGACCTCGGCCGGGAACGCTTCGCCACCACCGCCTCCGCGGCCGGCGTGGCCGTCCCCGGCATCGTCGACGCCGAGAACGGGATCGCCGTCTACGCGGCGAACCTGGGCTGGCGCGACGTCCCCATGCGCGAACTGCTCGGCAGACGCCTCGGCGGCATCCCGGTCGCCCTCGGCCACGACGTCCGCACGGGCGGACTCGCCGAGGGCCGCATCGGCGCGGGCCGCGGCGCCGACCGCTTCCTGTTCGTCCCCCTCGGCACCGGCATCGCCGGAGCCATCGGCATCGCCGGCCGCATCGAGGCCGGTGCGCACGGGTACGCGGGCGAGATCGGCCACATCGTGGTCCGCCCCGGCGGCCCCGCCTGCGGCTGCGGCCAGCGCGGCTGCCTGGAGACCCTCGCGTCCGCCTCCGCCGTCAGCCGCGCCTGGGCGGCCGCCTCCGGCGACCCCGAGGCGGACGCCGCGGACTGCGCCAAGGCCGTGGAGTCCGGCGACGAGCGCGCCCGGGAGGTCTGGCTCGCCGCCATCGGCGCCCTGGCCGACGGGCTGGTCACCGCGATCACCCTGCTGGACCCGCGCACGCTGATCATCGGTGGCGGACTGGCCGAGGCCGGGGAAACCTTGTTCACACCACTACGGACGGCCGTCGAGGAACGCGTGACGTTCCAGCGGCTGCCCCCCATCGTTCCGGCGGCCCTCGGGGACACCGCCGGATGCCTGGGTGCAGGGCTGCTCGCCTGGGATCTACTCGCCACGGAGGTACCTGCCTGATGTCCGGAAGCGCACATGTGGGCCGTAGCACCGTTCTCTCCGGCGCCGACGTGGTGCTGCCCACGGGCATCGTCAAGGGCGGCCGCCTGATCGTCGACGGCGACCGCATCGCCGGCAGCGCCCACGAGGACGCGGCCGTCTTCGACCTGACCGGGCACTGGATCGTCCCCGGCTTCGTCGACATGCACAACCACGGCGGCGGCGGTGCCTCCTTCACCTCCGGCACCGCCGAGGAGGTGCTCAAGGGCGTACGGACCCACCGCGAGCACGGCACCACCACCCTGGTCGCCTCCACCGTCACCGGCGACCTGGACGAGCTCGCCCGCCGCGCCGGACTGCTCGCCGAGCTGACCCAGCAGGGCGACATCGCGGGCATCCACTTCGAGGGCCCCTTCATCAACCCCTGCCGCAAGGGCGCGCACAAGGAAGACCTCCTGCGCGACCCCGACCCGGCCGAGGTCCGCAAGCTGATCGACGCCTCGCACGGCGCCGCCCGCATGTTCACCCTCGCCACCGAGCTCCCGGGCGGCCTGGACTCCGTACGGCTGCTCGCCGAGCACGGGGTCATCGCCGCGATCGGCCACACGGACTCCACCTACGAGCAGACCCTCGAAGCCATCGAGGCCGGCGCGACCGTGGCCACCCACCTCTACAACGCGATGCCGGGCCTGGAGCACCGCGCCCCCGGCCCCATCGCGGCCCTGCTGGAGGACGAGCGGGTCACCGTCGAGCTGATCAACGACGGCACCCACCTGCACCCGGCCATGCTGGAGCTGGCCTTCCACCACGCGGGCGCGAACCGAGTGGCGCTGATCACCGACGCGATGGACGCGGCCGGCTTCGGCGACGGGATCTACCACCTCGGCCCGCTGGAGGTCGAGGTCAAGGAGGGCGTCGCCCGCCTCGTCGAGGGCGGCTCCATCGCGGGCTCCACCCTCACCCTGGACACCGCCTTCAAGCGGTCGGTCACCCTCGACAAGCTCCCCGTCGAGTCCGTGGTCCAGGCGATCTCCGCCAACCCGGCCAAGCTGATCGGCGTCTACGACCGGGTCGGCTCGCTGGAGCCCGGCAAGTACGCGGACCTCGTCGTCCTCGACTCCGCCTTCGACGTCCGGGGCGTCATGCGGCGCGGCGAATGGATCGTGAACCCGCTCGCCGCCAAGAGCTGAGCGGAACAAGCGGTCGGCCCGGGGTACTGGGCCGACCGCTCCTCCATTTGGCATGCTGTTGCCCCGCACGAGGCGGCACACACCGAGACCGGGGCCCGTCATGATCCTGACCGTGACGCTCAACACCGCGCTCGACGTCACCTACCGCGTACCGCGCTTGCTCGCGCACGCCTCCCACCGCGTCACCGAGGTCACCGAACGCCCCGGCGGCAAGGGCCTGAACGTGGCCCGCGTGCTCGCCGCGATCGGCAACGAGGTCACCGCGACCGGCTTCGCCGGCGGCCCCACGGGAGCCCTCGTACGCGAGCTGCTCGCCGGCTCCCCCGGCGTCCGCGACGAGCTGGTCCCCTGCGCGGGCACCACCCGCCGCACCCTGGCCGTCGTCGACGAGGCCTCCGGGGACACCACGCAGTTCAACGAACCCGGCCCGCTGATCACCGCCGCCGAGTGGTCCGGGTTCCTCTCCCGCTACGAGGCCCTGCTGACGGGCGGAGCCCGTGCGGTGGCCCTGTGCGGCAGCCTGCCGCCGGGCGTGCCCGTGGGGGCCTACGCCACCCTCGTACGGGCGGCCCGCGCGGCCGGCGTGCCCGTCCTCCTCGACACCAGCGGCGAGGCCCTGCGCCGCGGGGTCGCCGCCCGCCCCGACGTGATCAAACCGAACGCCGCCGAGCTCGCCGAGCTGACCGGGTCCCGCGACCCGCTCCCCGCCACCCGCGACGCCCGCCGGCGCGGGGCCCACGCGGTGGTCACCTCGCTCGGACCGGCCGGACTGCTCGCCGCCACCGCCCGCGGCACCTGGCGGGCGGCCCCGCCCCGCACCCTGGCGGGCAACCCCACCGGCGCCGGCGACTCTGCGGTCGCGGGCCTGCTCTCGGCCCTCACCGAAGGCCTGGACTGGCCGGACCGCCTGACCCGCGCGGTGGCCCTCTCGGCAGCCACGGTCGCGTCCCCCACGGCGGGAGACTTCGACCCCCGCACCTACGAGGAGGTACGGGGGTCGGTGAAGGTCACGGAGGGCTAGGCCCGTACGCCGGCGTGCGCCGGGTCGGTCAGCGCTTCTCGAGGACGAACTGGTCGATGACCGCCTCGCAGGAGTTGCCCGACTCGCAGGAGATCTTGATGGTGTTCGTGCCCTGCTTGAGGTTCACGTACGAGTAGGTGTTGGTCCAGCCCTTGTCCCAGGCACCCTCGGCGGCCTTCGCGAAGTTCTTCATGTTGATCGGCCGGGTCTGCACGGTCTCGTTGATCGCCAGCGTCATGTTGGCGTCCTTGCCCGGCACGCCGTAGTACATCCGGAAGGTGTACTCGCCGGTCTTGGGAACCTCGAGCGTCCAGGTCACGGCAGCACCCTGCTGGGTGAAGCCGCCGACGTACTGGCCGCCCGCGCTCTTGGCACCCGGCACCGCGCTCTCCAGCTTGGCGCCACCGCTGATCACCATGCCGGAGCCGCCCGCGTCGCCCTTGGGCAGCGGAGCGTCCGGTGACGCGGAGCCGCTCGGCTGGCCCGAGGGGGTGTTCTGGGCGGGTGCCGACGGGCTCTGGCCCGTGTTCGCGGTGTTCTTGTTCTTGTCGGCGTCGTCCTGCTTGCCGAAGATCACCGCCGCGCCGATGCCGATCGCCACCGCGGCGACCACCGCGACGGCCGCGATGAGCATGCCCTTGCGGCTGGACCCGCCGCCGCCGTGCCCACCGCCGGAGCCCGGCAGCGGAACGGACTGGGTGTACTGCGGGGGCTGCTGCTGCGGCGGAACGCCGTAGCCGCCCGCCTGGAGCGCTTCGGGGGCCTGGTACTGCGCCTGGTAGGCCGGGGGCTGCTGCTGCGGAACCTGCCCGCGCTGGCCGCCGTAGGGCCGGTCACCGACGGTGCGGACCTGGTTGTACGAGGTCCGGGGCACGCCCGGCTGAGCGCCGCCCGCCGGTCCCGGGTAGCCGTATCCGCCGCCCTGCCCGGGCGGGGTGGCCCCCGCGGCCTGGCCGTCCTCGTAGAGGTAGCCGAACGGGTCGTCATCCTCGGGCTGGTTCGCCCCGTTGTTCGGGCCGTGGTTCGCGGGCGTCGTCATCGCAGGTCACTCCTTTCGACCCCGGGGAGCCTACCCCGAACAGGTGCGCCCACGGACGGCCCGAGAGTTTACCCGGCCCTGCGGTGTGCCTTCGAACGGGACCGCTTCTCGATGTACATGCGCTGGTCGGCGGAGCGCAGCACCTCATCTGCCGACATGCCGCAGCTCGCCCAGCCGATGCCGAAACTGGCTCCCACGCGGACCGCGCGGCCGTCGACCCGGATCGGCGGGATGATGGCGTTGCGCAGCCGCACGGCGAGGTCGGCGGCGTCGGCGGCCCCCAGCCCGTCGGCGAGGACGACGAACTCGTCACCACCCAGCCGGGCCACCGTGTCCCCGTCCCGGACACCGGTCGTCAGCCGCCGGGCCACCTCGATCAGGACCGCGTCGCCGGTGTGGTGCCCGAACCGGTCGTTGATCGACTTGAACCCGTCGAGGTCGCAGAAGAGCACCGCGAGCCCCTTCGTACCGTCGTCGATGTCCGTCGCCGGCGCCACCGTGTGCACGTGGTGGTCGTACGGGCCCACCGCGGCCGAGCCGCCGCCCGCGCCACCGGGCCCGCCCATGCCGCCGGGGAACTCGAAGGGCTCGGGAAAGCCGTCGGGCCGGAACCCGTGCTCGCCCGGCTCCCCTTCCACCGCGGGCCGGGTCTCGAAGGCGGCGTCCAGCGCCTCCACGGCGGTGGCGCGCACCGACTGCGGGCGGCGACAGAGCCGGGCCCCGAGCCGGGAGCGGAGCTCGGCGCTGTTGGGCAGGCCGGTCAGCGAGTCGTGGCTGGCCCGGTGGGCGAGCTGCAGCTCGTGCCGCTTGCGCTCCTCGATGTCCTCGACGTGCGTGAGCAGGAAGCGCGGCCCGTCGGCGGCATCGGCGACGACGGAGTTGCGCAGCGAGACCCAGACGTACGTACCGTCGCGCCGGCCGAGTCTGAGCTCGGCGCGGCCGCCCTCGGCGGAGGTGCGCAGCAGGGTGCCGATGTCCTCGGGGTGCACGAGGTCGGAGAAGGAGTACCGGCGCAGCACGGAGGCGGGCCGTCCCAGCAGCCGGCACAGCGCGTCGTTGGTGCGCAGCAGGCGGCCGTGCTGGTCGCCGCCCATCTCGGCGATGGCCATGCCGCTCGGCGCGTACTCGAAGGCCTGGCGGAAGGACTCTTCACTGGCGCGCAGGGCCTGCTGTTCGCGCTCCAGGCGGACCAGGGCCCGCTGCATGTTGGCGCGGAGCCGTGCGTTGCTGATGGCAATCGCGGCCTGGAAGGCGTACATCTGGAGCGCTTCGCGGCCCCAGGCGCCGGGCCGGCGGCCGTTGCGCGGGCGGTCCACGGAAACCACGCCGAGCAGTTCGCCGCCGGAGGCGTACATGGGGGCGTAGAGCCGGTCCTCGGGGTGCCACTCGTCCTCGAACCGCGGGTCGGGGCCCTCCGTGTGCCACTGCGGGACGTCGTCCTCGACGAGGACCCAGCCCTCGGTGTGCGGGATGAAGCGCAGGCCGTCCCAGTTCTCGCCCATCGTCAGGCGGCGTTCCCAGGAGGCGCGCGAGCCGACGCGGCCGGTGATCAGGGCTTCTGCGGCGGGGTCTCCCGCGAAGGCGGCGACGACCAGATCACCGTCGGGGCGAACGAGGTTGACGCAGGCGAGTTCGTAGCCGAGGCCGAGGACGATGCCGTCGACGACGGTCTGCAGGGTGTCCGCCAGGCTCCGGGCCGTATTGAGCTCGGCCACCACCCGGTGCAGCTGCCGCAGGGTCGCAAGACGGACGTACGGCTCCGACTCGGTCTCCATTGCTCGCTCTCCCCGAGACCTCGACAGCAACTCCAGGTTTGTCATCGGCGCTTCGTTGCGGTGTCTCGTCCACTGAATCACAGTGAGCTGTGCGGCAGGTACACAGGGTCAACAAATCTTGCTCTCTGTGACTCAAGTCACATGAGATGAATAAAGGTGGCCGCCGCGTCGCCCCGCTCGGGTTCATTCCGGCCGGTTCGTCCGACCTGTTCCCGGAAGCAAACGATACGCCGGGACCCCCGGTGGTCCCGGGAGGCTGGAGCTGCCGGAACGGCCCGGGAGGCCTAGGCCAACGGGCGGGGGCGCTGCTCCGACTTCCGCCCGATGCGCCGCGCGAGGGGTGACAGTAGCGTCGCGACCGTGCCCCTTACGACCCCCGTGACACCACTTTCCGCACCCGCACCCCATGCTGAGGGGGTGAGCAACGACGAGTTCCGGGCCGCGATGTCCCGACTGACGGCGGGCGTGTGCCTGATCACCGCACAGGAGCCGCCCCTGTCGGCCGGCGGCCCGCGCGGCGAGGACGTCGGCATGACGGCGACCGCCTTCATGTCCGTGTCCCTCGAACCACCGCTGGTCCTCGTCAGCGTGCGCGAGGGCTCCCGGATGGACGACCTGCTGGCCGAGCAGCCGCTCTGGTCGGTGTCGGTGCTCGCCGACCACCAGCTCCAGATCGCGAGCCGGTTCTCGATGAAGAACCGCATCAGCGACCGGCTGCTCTTCGCCGACCTGCCCTACACCCGCGGCGGCGTCTCCGGCGCCCCGCTGCTGTCGGGGGCGCTGGCCACCCTGGAGTGCCGTACGGAGAACCGCGTCGAGGCGGGCGACCACACCCTGGTCATCGGCCACGTCCTCACCGCCGCCCAGCCTGCGCCCGACTCCCCGCCGCTGACGTACTTCCGGGGGCGCTACCGGCACCTGGCGCCCTGAGTCCGGGGCAGTCCCGCCGGGGCAGTCCCGCGATACCCGACCCGGTCACCCGCCCCGGTCACCCGGCCCGGCGCTACCAGTCCTTCGCGTTGCGGCCCCGCTTGGTCTCGCCGCGGGCCTTCTTCTCGCGCAGCCGCCGCTCGTTGATCCCCCGGGGGATCTTCGTCGCCCGGCGCGCCTTCGGCGGCGGCGCCGTGGCCTCGGCCAGCAGTGCGGTCAGCCGGACCAGCGCCATCTCCCGGTTGCGGAACTGAGAGCGGTGCTCGGAGGCCCGTACCGTCACCACCCCGTCGACCAGCCGGGACGCGAGGCGCTCCAGCGCCCGCTCCTTCCACACGTCGGGCAGCGACTTCGTCGCCGCGACGTCGAAGAGGAGCTCCACGCGCGAGTCCGAGGTGTTCACGTGCTGGCCGCCCGGCCCCGAGGACCGCGAAAAGCGCCAGGCGAGCTCGCCCTCGGGGAGCACGACCGAACCGCGGATGACATAGGGACCAGGCATGCCCCCTATGATCCGTGCCCGCCGCGACCCCGTCACCCGCATTTCCCGGACCGGTACGCCGAGCGGTGCGCCGACCGGTACTCCGACCCGTACCGACCGGATCGCGGACATTTACCCGAATGCGGAACCTGGCGCCCCTCTCCCCGCGTTAGGGAGGGCAGCGGTAACTTGGGCACTCTCACGGTCGATACGACAAGTGAGACCAAGTGAGACTAGGAAGGGACACCAGTCACCATGGCAGTAAGCCTCTCCAAGGGCGGAAACGTCTCGCTCAGCAAGGAGGCCCCGGGCCTCGCGGCCGTCACGGTCGGCCTCGGCTGGGACACCCGCACGACCACCGGTGTCGACTTCGACCTGGACGCCTCCGCCATCGCGGTCAACGCGCTCGGCAAGGTCGTCTCCGACGGCCACTTCGTCTTCTTCAACAACAAGTCCACCCCGGACCAGACCATCGTCCACACCGGTGACAACCGCACCGGCGAGGGCGCGGGCGACGACGAGGCCATCAACGTCAACCTCGCCGGCCTGCCCGCCGACGTGGACAAGATCGTCTTCCCGGTCTCCATCTACGACGCCGAGACCCGCAGCCAGAACTTCGGCCAGGTCCGCAACGCCTACATCCGCGTCGTGAACCAGGCCGGCGGCGTCGAGATCGCCCGCTACGACCTCTCCGAGGACGCGGCGACCGAGACCGCCATGGTCTTCGGCGAGCTCTACCGCAACGGCGCCGAGTGGAAGTTCCGCGCCGTGGGCCAGGGTTACGCCTCCGGCCTGACCGGCATCGCCCAGGACTTCGGCGTCAACGTCTGATCCTGATCGCCCGCGTCCCAGGACGCGTCTCAGCTGGAGCCCCCTCCCGGCCGTCCGGGGAGGGGGCTTCGCTACCGTTCGGTACGTGATCCTCCTGCCGCTCGCTCCCGTCGAGGACGGCGCCCTGCCGGGCCCGGTCCTCACCGAAATCGCCACGCTCTACGCGACCAACCACGCGTTCTTCGAGCTCAGCGGCGATTTCCCCGACCCCGGCCGCATCACGGTCGAGCAGGTCGCCGCCGCCCTCGCCGACGAGCTCGCCCACGAGGGCGCCGAGGTCCTCCTCGCCCGCTCCGCCGGACGCCTCGTAGGCCTGGCCGCCACCCTCGCCCACCACCCTGACCCGGCGTCCGAGGACCCCGATCCGTGGATCGGCCTCCTGCTCATCGACGCCACCGCGCACCGCGAGGGCTACGGCCGCGCCGTGGTCGCCATGGTCGAGGACCGCTTCCGCGCCGCGGGACGGTCCGGCGTACGGATCGCTGTGCTCGACGCCAATGAGAAGGGCCTCGCCTTCTGGCAGTCCCAGGGCTACGTCACCCTGCGCCGGGGGGCCGCCGACCGCGAGAGGGGCCGCCCCTGCACGGTCCTGCGCAAGGCGCTGTAAGCGGGGGCTACGGCGTCGTCGACGCCTTCGGGGACTTCGCGGCCTTCGGTGCCTTCGGTGCCTTCGGGCGGTCCTTCCCGTACAGCCACACGTCCCAGACCTCCGTCAGGTCACGGCCCGTCTTCTCCTCCGCGTAGGCGGTGAAATCGGCCGTGCTCGCGTTCCCGTGCCGGTGGTCGGCCGCCCAGCCTCGTACGAGGGCGAAGAACTTCTCGTCGCCGACCTCCTGCCGGACCCGCTGCAGGACCATCGCCCCGCGCCCGTACACCGGGGACCCGGAGATCTCCTTCGGGTTCCGCGGGGCGGCCGGTGGGAAGGCGCCCCAGTCCGAGCCCGCCTCCCCGTCGACGCGGGTGTCCCCGGCGACGTAGGCGTCGAAGTGCTGCTGCGCGGTCGGCCCGCCGTGGTCCTCGGACCACAGCCACTCGGCGTAGGTCGCGAAACCCTCGTTGAGCCACATGTCCTTCCAGGACTTCGGCGACACCGAGTCCCCGAACCACTGGTGCGCCAGCTCGTGCAACACCAGCTCCTCGCTGCCCGGCGCCCCCGGGAACACCGGCCGGGTCTGCGTCTCCAGGGCGTAGCCGAGGCTGTGCGCGGGCAGCACGATCGCGCCCGTCGCGGAGAAGGGGTACGGGCCGAACCGCCCGATGCCCCACTCCACCATCTCGGGCAGCCGCGCGAGCACCGTCCCGCTCGCCGCCGCCTCCCCGGGCGAGACCGCCGTGTAGACGGGGATCCCTGAGGCGGTCCGCCCGGTCGTCACCTTGAACTTCCCGACGGCCACGGTCGCCAGGTAGCTCGCCATCGGCTCCGCGGAGTGCCAGGCGAACACGGTCCGCCCGTCGCCCTCCTCCGTACGGGAGTGCAGCTCGCCGTTGGACACGGCCTCGTACCCGCGGGGGACGGTCACCGTGATGTCGTACGTGGCCTTGTCGCTCGGGTGGTGGTTCCCGGGGAACCAGGCCATCGACCCGACGGGTTCGCCGACACCGACCGCGCCCTTGCCGCCCGGGGTGACGATCCACCCCTCCTCGGACCCGTCGGGGTCGGTGACGACCTCGGGCCGGCCGGAGTAGTCGACCTCCGTACGGAAGACCTCCCCCTCCTCCAGGTCCTCGGCGGGGCGCACCGTCAGCTCGTTGCCGGTGCGGTTGAAGCGGGCCCCGAC
Organism: Streptomyces sp. NPDC058289; assembly: GCF_042880975.1. Lineage (NCBI taxonomy): Bacteria > Bacillati > Actinomycetota > Actinomycetes > Kitasatosporales > Streptomycetaceae > Streptomyces > Streptomyces sp. NPDC058289. The sequence goes on along the minus strand of NZ_JBHVYI010000085.1, from coordinate 23,315 downwards.
GCCCTGCACGCTCACGCCCTCCACCGCGAGTCCGCTGAGATCGAGGTTGAAGGAGCTGAGCCCCTGCTCCGCACGGGCGGTGATCACGGCCGTGGCGTGCAGCCGCCCGTCGGCCGGGTCGTAGTCGAGGTCCAGGGAGTAGTGCTCGACCTGGTAACCGCCGTTGCCGGCCTTGGGGAAGAACGGGTCGCGCACCCCCGACGCACCCGGCCGCCCCTGCACGGTCTCCCCCGTACAGCCCGTGGAGAGGGCGAGCAGGGTGGCGACGGCGGGGGCGGCCAGGCGGGAGAGAACGCGATGATCCACGCGTTCGAGACTACGTCCCGCGACGCTGGTCCTCGTTACTTGGCGAGGGCGTCCACGCCGGCCTTGGCGAACTTCTCGTCCAGGTCACCGCTCGGGGCGCCGGCCACGCCGACACCCGCGACCGGGGCGCCGTCGGCCTGGACGGGGGTGCCGCCGCCGAGGAAGAGGGTGCCGGGGATGTCCTTCAGGTTCGGGGTCTGCGCGAGGCGGCCGGCGAGCACCGAGGTCGGGGCGTTCCAGGACACGGCGGTGTAGGCCTTGCGCTGCGCCGACTCGTAGGACTGCGGGCCCGCGCCGTCGCCGCGGAGGGTGACGATGGTGTTGCCGTTGCGGTCCACCACCGCGACGGTCACCTTCTGGTTCTCCTGCTCGGCGGCGTCCAGCGCGGCCTGGGCGGCGCGGGTCGCGGCGTCGATGGTGAGGTGCGTGCTGGTGGTGAAGTTCTTCTTGTTGCCGTCCTTCTTCGCGACGGCGGCGGGGGCGGCGGCCGGAGCGGAAGCCGGGGCGGCGTTGGCGCTGACCGCACCGAGGGCTCCGGCGCCGAGGGCGACGGCGACGGCGGTACCGGTGAGAACGCGGGTGCGGGTCTTCATGTCTGCTGCTCCTGTGAACGTCGGCACGGCGGGCTGTCCTGCCGTTGCTCCAAGCCTCTCCCCGCCACCCCCGCCGCCCCGTCCCCGTACCGGCTCCGAAGCCGACCCCCACCGGTTGACCCGAGGGTCAACCGATCGGCTGATGCGCCCACCCCCCACCGGGCGCTTACCTGGCCCTTCCGGCGCCCCTCCAGCCGTCCGGCGTTTGAGGACCGGGGTCTGGGGCGGAGCCCCAGAAGCGGGTCAGGGCGGAGCCCTGGGAACGGTGGAAGGGTGGGTAGGGGACGGCCCCGCAGCGCCACCCACCCACCCGCACCACACACCCACCCGCACCACACACCAACCCGCGCCACACACCAACCCGGCACCATGGACAAACGCACCACCCCTTCAGGAGCACCCCGTGACCAGCGCGCCCCCGCCGAGCCCGGCGACCACCCCACCCACCCAAGACACCCGCGCCCTCGCCACGGTCATGCACACCGCGTTCTTCCTCCTCCTCGGCGCCTCCGTGGCCCGCTTCCTCCTCCGCCACCCCGACGAACCCCGCACCCCGTGGATCATCGCCCTCGGCATCACCCTGGCCCTGCTCTACGTGCTCGGCCCCGCCCTCGGCGCCGCCCCCACCCTGCGCCGCCTCATCTGGCTCGGCCTGGTCGTCGCCGTCTGGGTGGTCCTCGTCGTCCTCGCGCCGAGCTTCGCCTGGTGCGCCGTACCGCTCTTCTACACGGCCCTGCGCACCCTCCCGCCCCGCGCGGCCGTCGTCCTCGTGGCCCTGCTCACCGTGTTCGTCGTGGCGGCGCAGCTCCGCCTCGCCCAGGCCACGGGCTCCGAGCCCTTCGACCCGAACCTCCTCCTCGCCCCGCCCGCCGTCGCCGCCCTCGCCACCGCCGTGTTCGTCCACATGGAGCGCCAGGCGGCAGCCCAGCGCACCCTGATCGACGACCTGATCCGCACCCGCCGGGAACTGGCCGCCACCGAACGCCGCGCCGGCACCCTCGCCGAACGCCAACGCCTCTCGATGGAGATCCACGACACCCTGGCCCAGCACCTGTCCAGCCAGCAGATGCTCCTCCAGGCAGCCGAGCGCACCTGGGACACCGATCCGGGCACCGCCCGCGCGCACGTCCGTACCGCCACCGACATCACCGCACGCGGCCTCGCCGAGGCCCGCCGCCTGGTGCACGACCTCGCGCCGCCCGAACTCGCCGAAGGCGCCGGCCTCCCGGACGCCCTGCGCGCGCTGGGCGCGGGCCCGGACATCGAGGTCCGCTTCCACCTGGAGGGCGCGCCGGTCCGCCTCCCCGACCGTGCGGAGCAGGCGCTGCTGCGCATCGCGCAGGGCGCGCTGGCGAACGTACGGGAGCACTCGGGGGCCCGTACCGCGGCCCTCACGCTGAGCTTCCTGGGCGACCAGGTCGTCCTGGACGTGGCCGACGACGGCCACGGCTTCACCCAACTGCGCGCCGCCGCCGGGGAACGCGGCCACGGCCTCCCCGCGATGCGCGCCCGCGTCCGCCAGCTCGGCGGCACCCTGACCATCGAATCCACCGCGGGCGAGGGCACGGTCCTGTCGGCGTCGATCCCCCTGGAGCCCACCCCATGACCACGATCCTCCTCTGCGACGACCACGTCGTGGTCCGCGCCGGCCTGCTCGCCCTGCTCGGCAGCGAGCCGGACATCGAGGTGCTCGGCGAGGCGGGCAGCGGCGAGGAGGCCGTCGCGCTCGCGGCCAAACTCCGCCCCGACGTGGTCCTGATGGACCTCCAGCTCGGCGAGGGCATCGACGGCGTGGAGGCCACCCGCCGCATCACCGCCGCCCCGAACCCCCCGCACGTCCTGGTCCTGACCACGTACGACACCGACGCGGACATCACCCGGGCGATCGGCGCGGGCGCCACGGGCTACCTCCTGAAGGCGGAACGCCCGGAGGAACTGTTCGCCGCGATCCACTCCGCGGCCCAGGGCCGCACCACGCTCTCCGCCCCCGTCGCCAGCCGGGTGATGGCCCACATGCGGGGCACCCGACCCACCCTGACCGACCGTGAGCTCGACATCCTCGGCCAGCTCGCCCGCGGCCTCGGCAACCGCGACATCGCCCGCGCCCTGTTCATCAGCGAGGCCACGGTCAAGACCCACCTGGGCCGCATCTACGACAAGCTCGGCGTCGACACCCGCGCGGGCGCGGTCTCGGTGGCCAAGGAGCAGCGCCTCCTGCCCTGACGGCGTCGCCCACGGCACGGATCACATCGTCCATCCGTACGAGATCGCGCTCGTACGCCGCGCCGATCCGCCGCGGGCGGCGACACGACAGGCTCGTCAGTGCCCGGACCGCCCCGAGCAGGCCCGGGCACCACCAGCCGTGTCGAGAGGAACCCGCCATGCCGACCACCGATTTCGCCCCGGAACGCCGCCGCATGCTCACCATGCTGGGCACCGGCGCCGCCGTAGCCGGGCTCGGCGCCCTCGCTGCCGCGACGCCCGCCACCGCCGCCGCGTCCGAGGAGCTCTCGACCGCCGCCTACGGCAGCCCGGCCGGTTCGGCGGAGGACGAGCTGGCGATCAACCGCCTCCTCGAGACCTACCTCTTCGCCGTGGACACCAAGGACAAGACGGTCTTCCGGACCCTCTTCACCGACGACGCCGTCCTCACCGTGATGGCCCACCCCGACGGCACCGCCGGCATCGTCAAGACCGGCATCGAGGCGGTCGTCGCCAACCTCGACGGCGCGGCGGCCTGGGGCTACTCCACCCACGTCACGGCCAACGCCTACATCCGCGTCACCGGCCGGTACACCGCGACCGGCGACAGCCACGCCACCGCACAGCTCGTCTACCCGGCCACCGCCACGGCCCCGGAGACCGTCGTCGTGCGCGGCATCCGCTACCGCGACGAGTACGTGAAGTCCGCGGGCGTCTGGAAGATCCGCAAGCGCGTCTTCTCCCCGCTCTGGCAGTACAACGGCACCGCGGTCCAGATCACCTACCCGAACTAGCCCGGCCCACGGGCTACCCCAGCCCGATGAGTCCCCGGTCGACGGCCGCGCGCACGGCCGCCGTACGGTTCTCCACCCCGAGCTTCTCGTAGACGTGCACGAGGTGCGTCTTGACCGTGGTCCCGCTGATGAACAGGGCCGATCCGATCTCCCGGTTGGAGCGGCCCGTCGCGATCAGCTCCAGGATCTCGGTCTCCCGGGCCGTCAGCGCCGCACTCGGCGCCCGGTACCGGCTCATCAGCCGCGAGACCACCGACGGCGACAGCGCCGACTCCCCCGCCGCCACCGTCCGCAGCGCCTGGAACAACAGGTCGGGCGGGGACCCCTTCAGCAGGTACCCCGCCACACCCGCCTCCACGGCCCGTACTACGTACGCATCGGACTCGTAGCTGCTGAGCACGACCACCCGGGGCGGCGCGGGCATCCGCCCGATCCGCCGCGTGGTCTCCACCCCGCACATCCCCGGGCCCATCCGGATGTCCATCAACACCAGCTCGGGCCCCAGCTCGCGCACCATCCGCAGCGCGGCACCCCCGTCCGCGGCCTCCCCGCACACCTCGAACTCGGGGCACCCGCCCAACAACGCCCGCAGCCCCGCCCGCACGACGGGATGGTCGTCCACCAACAGGATCCGCACCGGAGTCATACGGACCCCGGCCCCGGTCTCAGGCCCTGCGCCTGTGCCTGCGCCTCCCCCGGCCCCGGAGCGGGCAGGCAGACGGACACCACCGTCCCTCCCCCACCCGGGCTGCTCTCCACCGTCGCCGTACCCCCCAGGTACGCGATGCGGCGGCGCAGCAGCCGCAGCCCGTCCCCGCCCCGGCCCCCGGCGGTAGCGGGAGCAGCCGGATCGAACCCGACGCCGTCGTCCCACACGTCGAGCGCGAGAACGTACGGCTGATAGGTCAGCGTCACCACGACAACGGAGGCCCGCGCGTGCCGGCGTACGTTGCCCAGGGCGCCCTGGGCCGCCCGCAGCACCGCGGCCTCGACCCTGCCCGGCACCGCCCGGGGCTCCCCCTCCAGCCGGAACCGGGCCCCGTCCATCCCGGCGCACAGCTCGCGCAGCACATCGGCCAGCGCCGCCCGCTCCAGTTCCACCGGAGCCAGGTCATGGATGAGCCGCCGGGCCTCGGCAAGGTTCTCGCGCGCGGCAGCGGCCGCCTGCCGGACCAGCAGCCGGGCCTGCCCCGGCTCCCGCGTCCACTCCCGGTCGGCCGCGTCGAGCAACAAATGCATGCTGGTCAGCCCCTGGGCCACGGTGTCGTGCAACTCGGCCGCGAGCCGGTGGCGCTCCCGCAGCACCCCCGCCACCACGGCCTCCCCCTGCCCCCCGGCCCCTCCCACGCCCGTCCCCTCTCGCCACGCCCCCAAGACGCGCCGAGCTTAATCCGACGAACCCGACACCCCCGGGGGGCATCAGGAACTCTGATCCTCACCCCCACACCCCCACGAGGACGCCTCACGGGCCCCCTCCCTCCCCACCCATGACACCATCGGGTACGTGCTCGACATCGGCTACTCCCTCTCCCGACGCTTCCCCGACCCCCCGCAGACCGACTACCGCTCGGCGGACGTCCACTCGCTGCGCCACGACCTGTTCTGCGGGGACGTCTACCTCGCCGACACCAACGCGGACCGGGAAGTGTCCACAGCCTGGGGATGGGTGCCCGTACTGGACTTCGCCTGGGCACTGTGCGACATCGTCGAGCAGCTCGACCAGGACCCGCGCGGCAGCCGCGCGGCCAACCGGCAGTACGCCGAGATCGACTTCACCGAGTCCTCGGACCGCATGCTCTTCGAGCGCCGCTTCGGGTGGGTGGACGTCGAGGCCGACTGGATGCCGTCGGAGGAAGCCCCCCTCACCTTCAGCCACCGCCTGCTGCGCCGCGAAGCCCGGGACTTCCTCCACGACGTGATCGCGGACCTCGTCGACATGCACGACGGCCTGGCCGACAACCCGATCATCTGGACCCTCCAGTCCCGCTTCCCCCGCGTCCCGGCGTAGGAGGCCGGAGCCAATCCAGCCGTCCGGCGCTCGAGAACCAGAGTCCGGGGCTCAGCCCAATCCAGCCGTCCGGCGCTGGACCGGGGTCCGGGGCTCAGCCCAATCCAGCCGTCCGGCGCTGGACCGGGGTCCGGGGCGCAGCCCAATCCAGCCGTCCGGCGCTGGACCGGGGTCCGGGGCGCAGCCCCAGGGGGTCCGGGCGCAGCCCGGTACCCCCCTCCAGCCCGTCCGGCGCTTGAGGACCGGGCTCCGGGCAGCGCCCGGGGAACGGTGGAAGGGCGGGTAGGGGACTCCGCCCCGCGCAGCGGCACACGCACACCCGCCGCCGGCCCAACGGCGAGGACCACCGCAGGAGGCGAGAGCCACCCCCGGCACGGCAGCCAAAGCCAAAGCCAAAGCCAGGCTCACCCCGAAGGGGGCTAGGAAACCACCCTCAACCCAAGCTGCGCAGCCATCGCCGGCGCCAGCCCAATGAGCTGCGCCGGACTGATCACCGCCCCCGCCAACGCCTCCACCCCCCGCGCAATATCCACCGCACGCGCCCCCCTCAGGTCCACGTCCGCCATCCGCGCCCCCGTGAAGTCCACCCCCCGCAGCTCGCAGTCCAGGAACTCCACCCGCTCCAGCACCGCCCCCGCGAAGTCCGGCTCCACCAGCACGCACCCCTCGAAGACCACGTCCTTGAGCCGCGCCGTGCGCAGGTTCAGATAGTCGATCTTGCCCCCGCGCACGAGCACCCGCTCCAGCACCGCCCCGTGCAACTGCACCCCGCCCAACCGGGCGTCCAGCAGTTCCACGTCGCGCAGCGAAGCCTCCGACAGGTCCGTCCCCACCCCGCGGACGCCGTCCAGCACCGAGTCCAGGATCCGCGCCTTGGCCAGCCCGGTCTCGTCCAGCACGCAGCGCCGTAGCGCGCAGTCCATGAACCGGGCCCCCCGCCCGTCCCCGCCCGTCAGGTCCACCTCGACGAGCTCCAGCCCGTCGTAGTCCCTGTCCGGCTCCAACCCCGGCTCCGGCTCCGCGTCCCCCCACCCGCTCAGCTCGGGCAGCCGCACCTCCGGCCGCCGCGCCGCCTTCACCGCCTTCACCGCCTGCTGCTTCTGCTGCTTCGGTGTCTTCCGCCCGTCCCGCGCCATCGCCATGCCCCCATCCTGGCCCACCCCTTGACCTCAACCCCACTTGAGGTCCGAGTCTTCACCCATGACCGCCTCCCCCCGGCCCACGCCGACCACACCCACCCCACCCGCCATGCAAGCCATCCGCCTCCACGCCTTCGGCCCCGCCGAGAACCTCTCCTACGAGTCCGTCCCCCGCCCCGCCCCCGCCCCCGGCCAGGTCCGCATCGCCGTCGCCGCCGCCGGCGTCCACCTCCTCGACACCGCGCTGCGCCGCGGCGTCCAGGGCCCGCCCGCGCCCCTGCCCGAGCTGCCGACCGTCCCCGGCCGCGAGGTCGCCGGCACCGTAGACGCGCTCGGCCCCGGCACGGACCCCGCGTGGCTCGGCCGGCCCGTCGTCGTCCACCTCGGATTCGCCCCCGGCGGCTACGCCGAGTACGCCGTCGCCGACACCGCCCGACTGCACGCCATCCCGGACGGCCTCGACCCCGCCACCGCCGTCGCCATGATCGGCACGGGCCGCACCACCCTCGGCATCCTCCAGTTCGCCGAGCTCGGCCCCGGCTCCGTCGCCCTGGTCCCCGCCGCCGCGGGCGGCATCGGCACCCTGCTGGTCCAGTACGCCAAGCACGCCGGAGCCACCGTCGTCGCCCTCGCCGGCGGCCCCGCCAAAACCGCCCGGGCCGCCGCCAACGGCGCCGACCTCGCCCTCGACTACACCACCCCGGACTGGGCCGACACGCTCCGCGCCCACCACCCCGACGGTGCCACCGTCCTCTTCGACTCCGTCGGCGGCTCCGTCGCCCGCACCGCACTCGGCCTGCTCCGCGACGGCGCCCTCCACCTCGTCTTCGGCTGGTCCGGCGGCCCCCTAGCCCTCACCGACACCGAGCAGGCGGACCTGGACGCCCGCGGCATCACCACGACGCACGTCCTCGGCCCCGCCATGCTCCAACGCGCCGGCGGCGAAGACCCCTTGCGCCGCCTCGAAACCCGCGCCCTGGCCGAAGCCGCCACCGGCCGCCTGCGCCCCGCCCTCCAGCGCTACCGCCTGGCCGAAGCCGCCGCGGCCCACCACGACTTGGAAACCCGCGCCACCACCGGCAAGGTCGTCCTGGAACCCTGAGGGCCGCCCGGCCCCTCCGGCTACGCGCCCCCGAGCTCCGCCAGCGCCCCGTCGGTCAGCCGGTACACCGACCACTCGTCCTGCGGCCGCGCACCCAAGGCCTCGTAGAAGGCGATCGTCGGCTCGTTCCACTTCAGGACCGACCACTCCAGCCGCTCGTACCCGCGCTCCACGCAGATCCGCGCCAACTCCCGCAGCAGCGCCTTGCCGTGGCCGCCGCCGCGCACGCCCGGACGGACGTACAGGTCCTCCAGGTAGATCCCGTGCACCCCGCGCCACGTCGAGAAGCTGAGGAACCACAACGAGAACCCGACCGCCTCGCCCTGCGCCGTCAGCGCGAGGTGCGCGAACGCCGCCGGCCGCTCCCCGAACAGCGCCTCCCGCAACTGCTCCTCGGTCGCGCGCGCCTCGTGCGGCACCCTTTCGTACTCCGCGAGCTCGCGGATCATGGCGTGGATGACGGGTACGTCGCTGACGACGGCGCTACGGATCATGCCTGCACCCTACGATTCACCGCGCCCGCCCCTCCCACTCCGCCCGTCCCGCCCCAGCAACGACTCCGCGATCCGCAGCTGCACCCCCGCCGGCCGGTCCCCGTCCTCCACGTCCCACAGACAGTTCTGCAGCACCCGCCCCAGCGTCCACGCCCGCGCCCGTTCCCGGTCCACGCCCACCGCCTCCGCGAGCGGCTTCGGATCGATGGCCGGCCACGGTTCCCGCCCGCCCGCCAGGACGTTGTCGTAGTGCAGGTCCCAGTGCAGCAGCCGGTCCCCCGGCTCCCCCGCCACCTCCGCGAGCGCCGCCGCGCAGTCCGCGACGAGCCCCCGCTCCCGGCCGTCCGCCAGCTGTGCCAGCGCACCCGGCACCGCCTCCAGGGCCTGTCGTCAAACTCCCGCCCGCCTGGAGTCCCGTACGGCCGGCGCCGACAGGGGCCGGCCCTCGTCGAGGCGCTCCAGCAGCAGCGTGCCGGTCTGCACATCGTCCGCCAGCAGCCGTACGCAGCCCTCCCCGGCCGACGCGCGCAGCGCGAGCGCCTCCCCCGCGTTCTCCTCGTCCAGCGCCGGCAGCTTCAGCGACGCCGCCGTCCCGTCGGCCCGCACCACCGGCAGCACCAGGGCGGTCACCCCGCACATCCCGGGGCCGGTCACCCGTAGCTCCCACCGCTCCAGGAGCGAGGCCACCTGCGCGGGCAGCGCGTCGACGAACTCCCGCCCGGCGGCGCCGTTGTCCCGCAGCTGCGCCCGCGCGAACCGCTCGGGAACCCCGCCGAACCCCCCACCACCCGAGCCGCCCGAACACCGGCGCCCGCACCCGAGCCCGCACCCTCGCCGCCCGCCACCCCCGCCGTCGCACCGTCCATGGCCCGACCCTAGGCCCAGAGGCCCTATGCGGCGGCCCCGATCCCGACACCCTCCAACGCCCGCGCGAACGCCCCCGCGTCGAACAGCGACCCGTCCTTCGACCCGACCGGCGCCCCCTCCACCAGCACCATCGGCGTCGCCTGCGCACCCGTCGCCTCGAAGCCCTTCTCGGCCTCGGCGACCCACCCCTTGTACTTCTGGTCCTTCACCGCCGCGTCGAACTCCGCCCCGCGCAGCCCCGGCACCCGGTCCGCGATCTTCAGGAGCAGCTCGTCGGTGAACTTCCCCTTCGGCTGACTGGCGAAGACCGCCGCGTGGAACTCCGCGAACTTCCCCGCGTCCGCCGACGCGCGCAGCGCGTTCACCGCCTTGACCGAACCGCTCGCCCCGCCCCGGTCCAGGAAGGACGCCAGCAGGTACTCGATCTTCACCTGCCCGGCCACCGCCAGCTTCAGCAGCGATTCCCCGCCCGCCTCCTCGAACCGCGCACAGTGACCGCACTTGGGGTCCACCAGCACCTGCGCGGTACGCGGCGCGTCCGGCTTCCCCACGACGATCTTCGCCCCGTCCACCGTCGCGGGCAGACCCGCGAGCTGCCCGGCGATCGGACTGGTCCGCACCGGCACCTCGGAGGCGGCCACGGCCTTCCCCTCACCCGCCCCGGAACCGCATCCGACGACCGCCCCGCCCTACAGCGCCACGGACGCGACCGCCGCGACCAGCCGCCCCGCCACCACAACCCGCGCCATACGAACCATTACCTCTCATACAAAAACCTGACAAAATCCCCGCCCCACCCTAAGAAGGAGACCAGACCGCCCACATCAGCCATTCGGCCACCTCTCAGCCCCCAAAACCCGACGTCACGCCCCTGGACACCCCTCCACAACCCCGTGTAGCAACTCCCCCATGACGATCAACGGCGGAATTTCCTTCTGGTACGCGACGGACGAAACCGCCCCAGCCCACCCACCCCGCGCACCGCTCACCGGCAACACCACGGCCGACGTCGTCATCGTCGGCGGCGGCTACACCGGCCTGTGGACCGCGTACTACCTCAAGTCCGCCGCCCCCGACCTGCGCGTCACCGTCCTGGAGCAGAAGTTCTGCGGCTACGGGGCCTCCGGCCGCAACGGCGGCTGGCTCTACAACGGCATCGCCGGCCGCGACCGCTACGCCACCCTCCACGGCCGCCCGGCCGCCCAGCGCCTCCAGCAGGCCATGAACGAGACCGTCACCGAGGTCATCGACACCGCCGCCAAGGAAGGCATCGACGCAGACATCCACCGCGGCGGAGTCCTCGAAGTGGCCCGCACCCCCGCCCAGCTCTCCCGCCTCAAGGCCTTCCACACCGCCGAACTCGCCTTCGGCGAAACGGACCGCGAGCTCTACGACGCCACCGACACCCGCGCCCGCATCGACATCGCGGACGCAGTGGGCTCCTCCTGGACCCCGCACGGAGCCCGCATCCACCCCCTGAAGCTGGTCAAGGGCCTGGCCGCCGCCTGCGAACGCCTCGGCGTCGTCATCCACGAGTCCACCCCCGTCACGGAGATCGCCCCGCGCCGCGCCCTCACCCCGTACGGCACCGTCCGCGCCCCGTACGTCCTGCGCTGCACCGAGGGCTTCACCGCTGCCCTCAAGGGCCAGAAGCGCTCCTGGCTCCCGATGAACTCCTCGATGATCGCCACGGCACCGCTCCCGCCGGAGACGTGGTCCCAGATCGGCTGGACCGACGCCTCCACCCTCGGCGACATGGCCCACGCCTACATGTACGCCCAGCGCACGGCCGACGACCGCATCGCCATCGGCGGCCGCGGCGTCCCCTACCGCTACGGCTCACGCACCGACAACGACGGCCGCACCCAGCCCGCCACGATCACGGCCCTCACGAACCTCCTGGAGTCCTTCTTCCCGGCCCTCACGGGAGTCGAGATCACCCACGCCTGGTCGGGCGTCCTGGGCGTCCCACGCGACTGGTGCGCCACGGTCACCCTGGACGCGGCTTCGGGCCTCGGCTGGGCCGGCGGCTACGTGGGCTCCGGCGTGGCCACCGCCAACCTCGCGGCCCGCACCCTGCGCGACCTGGTCCTTGGCGACAAGACGGACCTCACGACCCTCCCCTGGGTCAACCACCGCGTCCGCCGCTGGGAGCCGGAACCCTTCCGCTGGCTCGGCGTCCAGGCCCTCTACGCCGCCTACCGCGAAGCGGACCGCCGAGAATCCACCACCCACACCCCCACCACAACCCCCTTGGCCCGCCTGGCAGACCGCATCTCGGGCCGCCACTGACGGCACGCAAAAAGGCCCCGGGTGATCACCGGGGCCTTCCGCCTTCGTTCGAATCCCCTTGGCCGACAAGCATCTGACCTGAGATGGAGCCCCCTGTCGGATTCGAACCGACGACCTACGCATTACAAGTGCGTTGCTCTGGCCGGACTGAGCTAAGGGGGCGTGGTGACTCTGTGCAAGGCACGGAATCGCCTTCACTCTACACATCGCCCCGACCCCGCAGCGAAGAACTTTCCGGTGTCCGGGGCCGCCGTCGGCGGCCCCGCTCACACCCCCGGATACCCCGCCCGCGCCACCCTCGGGGCCACCGCCGCCAGGGGCAGACCCGGGTTCAGGGCGTCCACGACGGCCTGGGTGAGCGGGCGCAGCTCCCACACGTGGCGGATGGCTTCCAGGGGGAGGTCCGTCTCGTAGTAGTCCTCGGCGAAGTCGCGGTAGGCCTCCGGGGTGCCCGCCACGAGGAGCTCGAAGAGGTAGTCCGCGCCGTCCGGGTCGGACTTGCCCTCCGGGAACTCCACCTTGCCGGCGCGCCACTGCGTGTCGGCGGTCTGGCGCCAGAAGACCGCGGTGGCGTTGAGCACGCCGTCCACGCAGAACGCCGGCTCCGTCAGGTACGGCCGGAAGGCCTCCGGTATGCCGTCGGTCAGGCCCGGCCACCCGTCCTCCTGGTCGGTGTCCGCCCACGGGCTCATCACCGATTCGTGGTCGAAGCCGTGGCCGAAGACCCCGTCCGGCGTGAAGACGATCGCGTAGTCGTCGCCCGAGCCGTTGTCCATCAGTGCTGCTTCCTCGCCCGGGCCCCACTCCGGGTCGTAGGCGAAGTAGCCGTCGTCCTCCTCGCCGCTGATCACCAGTTCCAGCGCCGCCATCGCCCGGCAGCGGTCGCGCAGCGTCTCGATGTCGGGCAGCGCGCGGGTCACGTCGTAGATGGTCATGGTCGTGATCAAAGCAGCCGCCACTGACAGTCGACCGGGGGCGGTCGGGGGGCCGTCGGGGACGTCGGGGAAGTCACCCCCGTCCAGGTGCTGACAGGAGCGGCGCGGGCGGGTAGCGTCGGGCCGAGTCCAGTCCACTGGACTAGACCTTCCACTCGGATCGTCCGGCACGTTCCTGCCGGTAGAAGGGATTCATCACCATGGCTTCTGTCACTTTCGACAAGGCGACCCGTCTGTACCCCGGCGGCGACAAGCCCGCCGTCGACCAGCTGGAGCTGGAGATCGCGGACGGCGAGTTCCTCGTCCTCGTCGGCCCCTCCGGCTGCGGCAAGTCCACCTCGCTGCGCATGCTGGCCGGCCTGGAGGACGTCAACGGCGGTGCGATCCGCATCGGTGACCGCGACGTCACGCACCTGCCGCCCAAGGACCGGGACATCGCGATGGTGTTCCAGAACTACGCGCTCTACCCGCACATGTCCGTCGCCGACAACATGGGCTTCGCGCTCAAGATCGCCGGCGAGGACAAGGCCACCATCCGCAAGAAGGTGGAGGACGCGGCGAAGATGCTGGACCTGACCCAGTACCTCGACCGCAAGCCGAAGGCTCTCTCCGGCGGTCAGCGCCAGCGCGTCGCGATGGGCCGTGCGATCGTGCGCAAGCCGCAGGTGTTCCTCATGGACGAGCCGCTGTCGAACCTCGACGCCAAGCTCCGCGTGTCCACCCGTACCCAGATCGCCGCCCTCCAGCGCGACCTGGGCATCACCACCGTCTACGTCACCCACGACCAGGTCGAGGCCATGACGATGGGCGACCGCGTGGCCGTGCTGAAGGACGGTCTGCTGCAGCAGGTCGACACCCCGCGCAACATGTACGACCGCCCGGCGAACCTCTTCGTCGCCGGCTTCATCGGCTCGCCGGCCATGAACCTCGTCGAGGTCCCGATCACCGACGGCGGCGTGAAGTTCGGCGACAGCGTCGTCCCGGTGTCGCGCGAGGCGCTGTCCGCCGCCGCCGACGCGGGCGACCGCACGGTCACCGTGGGCGTGCGTCCGGAGCACTTCGACATCGGTGACACGGGCGGCCTGACCATCACCGTGAACGTCGTCGAGGAGCTGGGCGCCGACGGGTACGTCTACGGCTCGACCTCGCACTCCGAGGGCTCGCAGGACATCGTGGTGCGCGTGAACGGCCGCCAGGTGCCCGAGAAGGGCTCCACGCTGCACGTGATCCCGCGCGGGGACGAGATCCACGTCTTCTCGACCTCCTCGGGTGCCCGCCTCTCCGGCTGACCCGTCGCACGCGAACCACACGCGCACCACAGCGCGCTGAAGGGGCGTCCCGCCAAGGGGCGCCCCTTCGGCGTGAGTTCCGGCAGATCGGGCCATTCGGCCCCAAGCGTCAACCCTTAATTCGAAAAGCCACGTCGAACCATCCCCCGACCGGGTGACTAAATGTCGCCATATCTTCACCGAGCGCTACTCTCGCCCTCGTGACCCACACTGCCCGCCGTATCGGCCGATCCCTCGCCCTGGTCCTGCCCGTCGTCCTGGTCCTGTCCGGGACCCTCGCGGTCACCATGGTCCCCTGGGCGGACAACACCCCCTCCCAGATCCTGACCGCGTCCGCCGAGGACGTCTCCGTCCCCGCGAAGCCGCGCGCCGCCCAGGACGTGCTGCGCGAAAAGCTGTTGAGCGAGATCCAGCAGGGCGAGCAGCCGGGTGACGTCCTCACCCACCTCCAGCAGGAGGTCGACCGGCGGCCGTCCCTCGCCGAGCACTGCGTGGGGATCGCGCGCGCCCTCGGGCGGGCCGCGGTGGACGCCTACGGGCCCACGAAGGCCCAGTCGTTCGCGCGGCCGGTGTGCGACACCGCGTACGCGTCCGGCGTCGCCTCCATGGGCTGACGGCCGCCGCCGCACGCCCTTCTTGCGCACCGGACACGACGACAACGACGACAACGAACATGACCGATTCCGAGCGTTCCGACCGACCCCACGCGGCCGCGTTCCCGGCTTCCCCGACCCAGGCGGTTGTCCTGGCGGGGGGCCAGGGTTCGCGGCTGCGGCCTTATACCGACGACCGCCCCAAGCCGATGGTGGAGATCCCCGGAACGGGGATGCCGATCATCGGGCACCAGCTCGCGTGGCTGGCCTCCGAGGGGGTGACGGACGCCGTGGTCTCCTGCGGGCACCTCGCCGAGGTGCTCCAGAAGTGGCTGGCCGAGGCCCCGTTGCCGCTACGGGTGACCACCGTCGTGGAGAACGAACCGCTGGGCCGGGGCGGCGGCCTGAAGTACGCCGCCCGGCACCTCCCGCACCCCGACCAGGCCTGGTACGCGACCAACGGCGACGTGTGGACCCGCTTCTCGCTGCGCGAGATGGCCGCTTTCCACGCCGAACGCGGCGCCACGGCCACCCTGGCGCTCGCCCGGCCGCGCATTCCGTGGGGGGTGGTGGAGATCAACGAGTACGGGCACGTACTGGACTTCATCGAGGCGCCGCAGTCCCCGTACCCGGTCAATGCCGGCGTGTACGTCTTCGGGCCCGAATTCGCCGCCCTGCTGCCGGATTTGGGCGACCACGAGCGTACGACCTTCCCGCGCCTGGCCCGCGAGCGGCGCCTCGCGGGCTTCCCGCTGCCCCAGGGGGCCTACTGGCGGGCGATCGACACCGCGAAGGACCTGACCGAGGCGGCACGGGAGTTGGCCGCTCAGAACGCCCCGTAGCGCCTCACGACGAACAGCGCACGGCGCACGGCAAACAGCGCACGACGAACGACGAAGGGCCCGGCACGCTCCCGCGTGCCGGGCCCTTCGCTTGTCCGTCGCCTTCGTGTCGCCGTCGTGCGGCTCCCGTCAGCCGCCGAGGAGGCCACCCAGCAGGTCGGGCTGCTTCGGTGCGGTGCTGCCCGCTCCTCCCGTGGAGCCGCTGCGCGTTCCCGTGGAGCTGGCCGGGGGCTTCTGCGGGGTGGACTGGCGGGGGGTGCTGCGCGGGGTCTGGCTGCCACTGGTGGTGCCGCGGGTCGCGGTGGGCGAGCCGGAGCCCGCCGTCGGGGAGCTCGAACCGGCTGCGCCACGACCGGACTTGGCGGCCGGCGAGGAGGCTCCGGCCGAGGGCTGTGCGGCCCTCTTCGAAGGGGTGGGGCTGACGGGCTGCTGCTTCTGCGGGGTGCTCGGCAGCGGCCGCCCGGGCAGGTAGTTGCTCGGGGCCTCGCCCGGTCCGGGCACGGTGACCACGGTGGTGGAGCGGACGGCGCCGCCGAGGAGCGAGCCGATGAGCAGGGTGAGCCCGCAGATGACGCCGGCCATGACGGCCCCGCGGCGCAGGACCCGGCGGCGCAGCCGCCAGACCTCGGAGCGCGGGCCCAGGGTGCGCCAGGCCTCGCTCGCGAGGCGGCCGTCCAGGGAGTAGACCGGGGCGCCCGCGATGATCAGCGGGCTCCAGGCGGCGAGGTAGATGATGTCGGGCGCGTCGTAGGCGGGGACGGTCTTCCAGCTCACCGTCATCAGCAGCGCGGCGGACAGCAGCGCGCCGAAGCAGGCGGCGAACCGCTGCCACAGGCCGAAGACCGTGAGCACGCCCACGATGACCTGGAGGAAGGCCACGCTGAGGCCGGCGCCGACCGGGTGGGCCAGCGCGAAGTCGCGCAGCGGTTCGGCGAGCGCCCAGGGCTGCAGGGTCCGCAGCCAGGTGACCATGGAGCCGCGCTCGCCGCCGTCGAAGTAGACGGGGTCGCACAGCTTGCCCATGCCGGCGTAGATGGAGATGAAGCCGAGGAAGACGCGCAGCGGGAGCAGCACGACGCCGAGGTTCATGCGGCGGCCGGGGTAGTACGAGGCCTGCGCGCGGGCGTCGCCCTGTGCGCGGGCCTCGCTCTGGGCCCGGCGGGAGTCCGCGGATCCGGTGCCCTCGGAGTAGGCGGCGTCGTAGGCCTCGTGGGAGTGGGAGAGGCCTCCCACCACGGGCTGCAGCCGGGTGTCGGCATCCTCGGAGGAGCCGTAGCTGCGCTGGCCGACGACGGTCGGGGTGGCGAGGGTGTCGTCCGCGAGGTCGTGGGCGAGGTCGATGCGCGGGATGGTCTGGGTCGCCCCGCCGTCGTACTCGTCGCGGCCGTCGTGGGCGCGCCCGTGATCGCGCACGGCCTGGAGCAGGCCGCCCATGGCGGCGCTGGCGGCGGCGTCGCCGGGGGCGGACTTGCCGCTCCAGACGACGGGTCGGCGGCGGGCGGCACCGGCTCCGGCGGCCGCGAGGGCCCCGCCGAGTGCCGGGGCGAGCCCTGGGGCGCCCAAGGGCCTGGGACGCGCGCTGGGGCTCGGTGCGAGCCGCACGCGGAAGCTGGCGTGGTTGACGATGACCTGTGCGGGGTCGCACGGCACCTTGACCATGCTCAGCGCGGGCTGGTCGTCGAACCCTGGCGTTCTGGTGTCCACACTCATCTAACCGAGTGATGAGTGTTTAGGACACTGCCTTGACATCAGGGATGTGTCCGAGACCCGTCAAATCAAGCCACCCCGCCCGTAGGGGGCGGGGTGGCACGCTCACGTGTCACGTCCGGTGAGCCAAGTGGATCAAGCGGCGGCCGCGGTGGTGCTCAGGCGGCGGCCGCCGGTGGTGCTGCGGGTGGTGCTCAGGCGCGGCCGCGGGTGGCGCGGCGGCGGGAGGCCTCGTAGAGGACGACGCCCGCGGCGACACCGGCGTTGAGCGACTCGGCGCCGCCCGGCATCGGGATGCGGACGAGGTAGTCGCAGTTCTCGCCGACGAGCCGGCCGAGACCCTTGCCCTCCGAGCCGACGACGATGACGACGGGGCCGCCGAGCGCTTCGAGCTCGTGGACCTCGTGGGTGCCTTCGGCGGCGAGGCCGACGACGGTGATGCCTGCCTTCTTGTACTCCTGGATGGCGCGGGTCAGGTTGGTGACCCGGGAGACCGGGGTACGGGCGGCGGTACCGGCCGAGGACTTCCACGCACCGGCGGTCATGCCGGCGGCGCGGCGCTCGGGGATGACCACGCCGTGACCGCCGAAGGCGGAGACGGAGCGGACGATCGCGCCGAGGTTGCGGGGGTCGGTGACGCCGTCGAGGGCGACGATGAGGGGGTCCTCGTGGTTCTCGTACGCGGCGGCGGTGAGGTCCTCCGGGTGCGCGTACTCGTAGGGCGGGACCTGGAGGACCAGGCCCTGGTGGTTGAGCCCGTTGGTGAGGCGGTCGAGCTCGGGGCGCGGGGCTTCCATCAGGTTGATGTTGCCGCGCTCGGCCGCGAGCTGGAGGGCCTCGCGGACGCGCTCGTCGTTGTCGATGAACTGCTGGACGTACAGGGTGACGGCCGGCACGCCGTCGCGCAGCGCCTCGAAGACCGGGTTGCGGCCGACGACCATCTCGCTGGTGCCCTTGGGGCCGCCGCGGCGGGGGGCCGGGCGGCGCTTGGCTGCCTGGCGGGCCATGGCGTTGCTGATGCGGTTGGCCTTGTGCTTCTTGCGGTCCTCGGCCTTGGGCGTGGGGCCCTTGCCTTCCAGGGCCTTGCGCCGCTGGCCACCGCTGCCGACCGTCGCGCCCTTCTTGTTGGACGTGCGGCGGTTCCTGCGCTGGCTGTTCCCGGCCATGACCTCTACCTGATTTCGTTGGTTCTGCGATATGTACGTATGAAGAGTGTGCCGCCCGGGACGCCGGGCAGCCCAATCCAAGTGCGCCAGTGGGACTGCTCCGGTGGGCTCAGCGGGGGCCGAGCGTCCATCGGGGTCCGGCGGGGCTGTCCTCGATGACCAGGCCCGACTGCTGGAGCTGGTCGCGGATGGCGTCGGCGGTGGCCCAGTCCTTGCGGGCGCGAGCGGACTCGCGCTGCTCCAGGACCAGGCGTACGAGGGTGTCCACGGCTCCGTGGAGGTCCTCCCCGCGGTCCGTCTCGCCGGCCCAGTGCGGGTCGAGGGGGTCGAGTCCGAGGATGCCCAGCATGGCCCGTACCTCCGACAGGCGCGCGATGGCCGCGTCCTTGTCGTCGGCGGCGAGCGCGCTGTTGCCCTGGCGGACGGTGGTGTGGATGATCGCGAGCGCCTGCGGGACGCCCAGGTCGTCGTCCATGGCCTCGGCGAAGGCGGGCGGCACCTCGGCGGCCGGTTCGACGGAGCCGCCGGCCTTCTCGATGACGCGCTGGATGAAGCCCTCGATGCGCGCGAAGCCGGACTCGGCCTCGCGCAGGGACTCCACGCTGTACTCGATCATCGAGCGGTAGTGCGGGGTGCCGAGGTAGTAGCGCAGGACGATCGGGCGCCAGACCTTGAGCATCTCGGAGACGAGGACGGAGTTGCCGAGCGACTTGGACATCTTCTCGCCGGAGAGGGTGACCCAGGCGTTGTGCATCCAGTACTTCGCGAACTCGTCGCCGTAGGCCTTGGCCTGGACGATCTCGTTCTCGTGGTGCGGGAAGATCAGGTCGAGCCCGCCGCCGTGGATGTCGAAGGCGCTGCCGAGGTACTTGTGCGCCATCGCGGAGCACTCCAGGTGCCAACCGGGACGGCCGCGGCCCCACGGGGTCTCCCAGTCGGGCTCGCCCGGCTTGGAGGCCTTCCACATGGCGAAGTCGCGCGGGTCGCGCTTGCCGGTGATGCCCGACTCGGCGGGCTGGCGCAGGTCGTCGATGTCCTGGTTGGAGAGCTCCAGGTAGCCGGGGAAGGAGCGCACGTCGAAGTAGACGCTGCCGTCGGCGACGTAGGCGTGGCCGCGCTCGATGAGCCCGCGCATCATCTCGATCATCTCGGGGACGTGACCGGTGGCGCGCGGCTCGTACGTGGGCGGGAGGCAGCCCAGCGCGTTGTAGCCGTCGTTGAAGGCGCGCTCGTTCTCGTAGCCGATGGACCACCAGGGGCGGCCCTGGGCCTCGCCCTTCGCGATGATCTTGTCGTCGATGTCGGTGACGTTGCGGATGAAGGTGACGTCGAGGCCTCGGTAGGTGAACCAGCGGCGCGCGATGTCGAAGTTCAGGTACGAGCGGACGTGCCCGATGTGCGGAGCCGCCTGCACGGTGGCGCCACAGAGGTAGATCGAGACACAGCCCGGAACGAGCGGGGTGAAGTCACGGATCTGCCGGGCGCTGGTGTCGTACAGGCGAATAGTCACGGCATCCAGGGTAGTGCGCCTGTAGCAGTGCCCCGCGACCCTTTCGGTACGCGGGGCCCGCTTTGTTGGCGGAGAGGTGCGGGAGGGGTGTATCCGTACGGGGTACTAGGCCCGGTTCGTCCGGTAGACGAGGGCCGTGGCGATCGCGGCGAGGCCTTCGGCGCGGCCGGTGAGGCCCAGTCCGTCGGTGGTGGTGCCCGACACGGAGACGGGGGCGCCCGCCGCTGCGGCGAGCGCCTTCTGTGCCTCTTCGCGCCGCTTGCCGATCTTCGGGCGTACGCCGATCACCTGGATGGCGATGTTGCCGATCTCGAAGCCTTCGGCGCGGACGATCCGGGCGGCTTCCGCCAGAAGGGTGACGCCGGCGGCGCCGGACCACTCGGGGCGGGAGGTGCCGAAGTGCGCGCCGAGGTCTCCCACGCCGGCGGCGGAGAACAGGGCGTCGCAGGCGGCGTGCGCGGCGACGTCCCCGTCGGAGTGCCCGGCGAGACCGTCCTCGCCCTCCCAGAGCAGGCCGGCGCACCACAGTTCGCGGCCGGTCTCGAAGGCGTGCACGTCGGTGCCGATGCCGACGAGCGGGATCAGGGGCGCCGCGGGGGCGGCGGCAGCGGCCGGGGCGGCGGCAGCGGCGGCGGGGCTAGTAGGCATCGGTGGCCCTCCGGCGGGCGAGTACGGCCTCGGCGAGGACCAGGTCGAGCGGGCGGGTGACCTTGAAGGCCTCTTCGTGGCCGGGGACGGCCACGACGGTGACGCCGAGCTGTTCCACCATGCCGGCGTCGTCCGTGGCGCCCTCGCCGTCGACGGCCACCTTCTCGTGCGCGAGGCGGAGCGTGGCGAGGTCGAAGCCCTGCGGGGTCTGTACGGCGCGCAGCCGGGCCCGTACGGGGGTGGCGACGACCGGCTCGGGCTCGCCGGGCGGGCCGGGCTCGACCTCCTTGACGGTGTCGGCCAGCGGCAGTGCGGGGACGACGGCGAGTGCGCCGTCGCGGACGGCCTCGACGACGGAATCCACGGTGTCGACGGGCACCAGGGGGCGGGCCGCGTCGTGGATGAGGACGGCCGTGATGTCGGCCGGGAGCGCGTCCAGGCCGGCGCGTACGGATTCCTGCCGGGTCTCCCCGCCGGGGACGACCAGGATCTCCGTGCGCTCGGGCAGCGCGTGCTCGTCGAGCAGCCGGCGCACCTCGGCAACGGCATTGCCGTCGGGCGGCGCCACGACGACGACGAGGGAGACCGCGCGGGAGCGCGCCATGGCGCGTACGGCGTGGATGAGCATGGGTGTGCCGCCCAGGGTCCGCAGGGCCTTGGGGGCGCCGGGACCGAGACGGACCCCGCGGCCGGCGGCCGGGATCACCGCGGCGGTGCGGTGGGGGCGCGATTCGTCAGACATCAGTAGCTCCGAGCCAGGTTTGTGACTTCGGCCGACATGGGTATGGCCTGAAGGGTGCCGGGTGCGACGCCCTCGCCCCTTCCGTGACGACCGGTCGAGTCGGCTGCCCGGACCCGGCACGCCAGTGATGCCGCCCGTGATGCACGGCCCGGTGTTTTACGGGCAGTGATGCACGGGCAGGTGGACGGGCATGGGTGCAGACATGCCGCAGCGCCCGGCAACAAGTCTCCTTGTCATCGGGCACCGCGGCACAACTGTGTACGACGAGGCGTACGAATGATCGCGTCAGGACGCGAGCACTTCGTCGAGGAGGGCCTCGGCCTTGTCCTCGTTGGTGTTCTCGGCGAGCGCGAGCTCGCTCACCAGGATCTGACGCGCCTTCGCGAGCATGCGCTTCTCACCTGCGGAGAGCCCACGCTCACGCTCACGACGCCACAGGTCACGCACAACTTCGGCGACCTTGATGACATCGCCAGAAGCGAGCTTTTCCAGATTTGCCTTGTAGCGCCGGGACCAGTTCGTCGGCTCTTCTGCGTACGGTGCACGAAGCACCTCGAAGACCCGGTCCAGCCCGTCCTGGCCGACTACGTCGCGAACGCCTACGAACTCCGCATTGTCCGCAGGGACGCGAACGGTCAGGTCACCCTGGGCGACCTTGAGCACCAAGTAGGTCTTGTCCACGCCTTTGATCTGGCGAGTTTCGATGGCCTCGATCAGCGCGGCCCCGTGATGGGGATAGACCACGGTGTCGCCAACCTTGAACGTCATGTGACAGGTACCCCTTCCGTGGCTATCCAGGGTAACACGAGAATCGACCGTTATGAATGGCGTTTTCGCAGGTCAGGGCCCATCTCAGGGCTTGACAACAGCGACAGGAACGTGCTGCGGGAGCCTTCTGGAAGGGGGTATTCGCAGGTCGGAGGCGCTGTGCGGACCAGGCGAAACGGCTACGTTACACCCGCCCGGGACCCCCGACGATGTGGCGTACGTCCCGTTTTGACGGTTTCCGTGGCGGGAAACCGAACTACTCCGTTCGACTGGCGGCCACCCGTACGGGGTCCGTTCCGGCCCAATCCGGAATTGATCACCGGGCGGTGTTCGATGAAATCCGGAAATTGATCACCGGGGCCGCGCCGGCCTTTGCGGGCGGGCCTTTTGCGAATGAAAGATCACCCGGCCCCGGCGGGGCGGTGACGGAACCCGCCGGTACGGGGCGGGTTCCCCGTCGAGGGCCCGTCCTGTGCCCGGCCCCGCACTGCGGAGGGTCGGGTGCGGGGGCGGGGCGGCGGCTCGGTAACCTAAGCGCGCTGACACATCCTTAGAGCGGCTTTACTTCGCCGTTCCGAGGCGTCCACCCTTCCCTTCCGTACGTCCAAGGAGTTGCCTCCCCGTGAGCCGCAGCCTTCGACGCGGCGCCCTCGCCGCCACCGCCGCCGCCTTCTCGCTCGTCTCGCTGGGCGCCTGCGCCGCGGGCCACGACGCGCCGACTCTCCAGGTCAAGCCGGACAACGCCGCCGTGACCAAGGGCGACATCAAGGTCCAGAACGCTCTGGTGATCACCCAGGAGAAGGACAAGAAGGGCCCGGCCGCGGTCTCCGCGACGGTGTTCAACAACGGCACCAAGGAGCAGACGCTCGACGCCATCACCCTTCCGGGCAGCAAGGCCGTCGTGACGCTGAAGCCCGCGGGCAGCGGCTCCAAGGTGATCATCCCGGCCGGAGGCTCCGTCCTCCTGGGCGGCCAGGGCAACGCCTCCGCCGTGATCGCGGGCGGGGACTCCGTCGTGGACGGCAACGTCCAGAAGATCGTCTTCCAGCTGAGCACCGCGGGTGACGTCGAGCTCGAGGGCTTCGTCGTCCCGGCCACGGGCATGTACGAGGCCTACGGCCCGACCGCCGCCCCGGCCGCCGGCGCCACCCCGTCCGGCAGCCCCTCGGCTTCCCCCTCCGGCTCCGCCTCGGCCGTGCCGTCCGGTTCCCCGGCCGCCTCGGCCTCGCACGGGGGCAGCCCGTCCGGGTCCGCCTCCACCGGCACCGGTCACTGAGGCGCGAAGCACCGTACTCAACGGGAACGGCCCCCGTCCACT
>NZ_JBHVYI010000084.1:0-36997 GCF_042880975.1 Streptomyces sp. NPDC058289 | reverse complement strand
GGCTCCGGGCTCCGCGCGTGGTCTTTACCCACCCCCCCCCCCCCCCCCCGCGGGGGGGGGGGGGGGGGGGGGGGCCCCCGTCCGCCCGGCGCCCCCCCGCGGCCGCCGGCACGGGACTCCCGTCCCGCTCCGACCTGTTGCCTCCTGCGCCGACGCGTTCGCGTCGGCGCAGGGCGCGGCCCGCCAGGAACTGATCGGTCCACAGCGCGCAGGCCATGCCCGCGACCAGGGCCAGGACAGCCGTTCCGGCCAGTCCGCGGCTCTTGGTCCCCAACTGCGCCACCGCGGACGGCGGTACGAGCAGAGTGACGCTCATCCGGCCCGCCGCCGGGATCTGCTGCTCGGCCTGCATGTCCGACAGGTGCATCCCGTAGACCTCGACGACCTTCAGCACCGAACGGTCGGCCGTGGCCGGGTCCGTGTGCTCAGCCTGGATCTGGAGGGAGGGGATGAGATAGCGCGGGGTGACGCTCGTGCCGCTGTTGCGCGGGATCAGCCGGTAGGTGCCCGCCACCCCGGCGGCGCGCAGTTCGGCCTCCCCGTCGGAGGAGTCCAACTGCTGTACGGCGGCCAGGGAAACGGCGGCCAGCGGCGGCTGCAGATTGGCGAGCTGGTTCGGCTGGTTGCCGGTCACCGGCGGCTTGAGGACGACGATCGCGGTGCTCACGTACGTCGTGGTGGGCCGGAGCACCTGGAGCGCCCCGGCGGCCGCGAGCACTGCCGCCAGGACCAGCACGTACCAGCGGCGGCGCAACGTGCGGAACAGCTCACCAGGCGACACAGGATTCCTTCCGTCGTGTTCGATCTTCCCAGGACGTCGGGCAACACGCCAACGGTTCCCGGGCAGTTGCGAGGGAGCGTTCGTGAACCTCGGTGAGATAGGAGCGGTGCTGCGGCGCCGCTGGTACGTCATGGCGCCCCTCACACTGTGCGGGGTCCTCGCGGGCGCGCAGCTGTACCAGTCGGTCCCGGTGTCCTACCAGTCCCAGAGCTCGGTGGCCCTGCTCGACTCCACGGCCGTGGCCGAACTGGCCCCTGCCTTCGGCAACCCCATCGCGAACGCGGGCGGTTCGCTCGTGGTCACCGCCGACGTGCTCATCAGGACCCTGTCGGGCGCCGATGCGGCCCGGGACCTGCACGGGCTCGGGGTGACCGACCCCTATACGGTCGGCTTCGCCGCGAACGCCTCGGGCCCGATGCTCACGCTGACCGTCACGGGCACCAACCGGGCCAAGGTCCTCAAGGAGACCAGTCAGCTCACCGACTTCGCCGGCGAGCAGCTCAACGCGCTCCAGGCGGCGGCCAAGGTGCAGCCCGCGTACTTCGTGCAGACCGCCCCCGTGGTGCTGCCGCAGACCCCGAAACCACAGCTCAAGACCCGCTACCAGCAGGTCCTGGCCGTGCTCATCGCCGGTGTGGTCGCCGGCTTCATTGCCTCCTTCGTCCTGGAGAGCATGCTGGCGGGCCGCCGCCGGCGGCGCGAGGCCGCCGAGGCAGCCGCCGGGACGGCCGCCCCGCGCGTGCGCCGACGGACGCGCCACCGCGAGCTGGACGCCACCGCCCTGCTCACCGGCTATCTGGGGCTGGCCTTCTTCATCCCCTCGAACCTGACCCTGCCGGGCCTCGGCGGGGTGGGCACCCCGGCCAACGTCTTCGCGCTCCTGGCCCTGTTCTGGTACCTGGCGACCTGGCTGACCGGCCGGATCAGACCGGCTCCCGGTACCCGGCTGCCCCGGGTCATGATGTGGCTGCTGGCCGTCTCGGTCCTGGCCTCGTACCTGGCGAACGCATCCCGGGGCAGTTCGCACAAGGAGGTGCTGGGCGCCGACCGGGGGCTGATCGGGCTGCTGGTCTGGGTGTCGCTGGTGGTGCTGATCTCCGCCGGGATCCAGGACCGGGCACGCCTGGACGTGCTGCTCCGGCGGGCCGTCGTGATGGGGGCGGTGGTCGCCGCCATCGGCTACTACGACTTCTTCACCGCGACGAACATCGCCGAGAAGATCAGCATCCCGGGGCTCCAGTCGAGCGTCGCGCAGATCACCACCCTGGACCGGGGTGCCTTCACCAGGCCGCGGTCGACGACCGCGCAGCCGCTGGAGTTCGGCGGCATGCTCGCCCTGCTGCTGCCCTTCGCGATCCAGCAGGCCTTCGATCCGGCCCGGTCCCAGCTGAGCCGCTGGCGCCGCTGGGGTCCGGTGGCGCTGATGGGCGGCGCCCTGCCGCTGACGGTGTCACGGACCTCCATCATCGGCGCCCTCATCGTGGTGCTGGTGATGGTGCCCCGGTGGAAGCCGCAGCGCCGCTGGACCACCTTCGGCCTGCTGCTCGGCTCGGTGGCCGTCTTCAAGGTCCTCGTCCCCGGCCTGATCGGCACGATCACCACGCTCTTCGCGTCCTTCGTGTCGAACTCCGACAGCAGCACCCAGGCCCGCACCGTGAAGTACAGCGCGATCGTGCCCTACCTGGAGGAGCGCCCGCTGTTCGGCCGGGGCCTGGGCACCTTCACCCCGGACCTCTACTTCTTCACCGACAACCAGTACATGCTGACCCTGGCGGAGATGGGCCTGCTGGGTCTGCTCGCGCTCCTGGCGCTGTTCCTCACCGGAATCCACCAGGGCGGCGCCATCCGCCGTCTCGCCGCCGACGAGTCCGACCGGGAGCTCGGTCAGGCCTTCTTCGCCTCGGCCCTCGTCGCCCTGGTCAGCGCGGCCACCTTCGACGCCCTCAGCTTCCCGATGTTCGCCGGGATGTTCTTCCTGACGATCGCCGCCGGAGGCAGCTACCTCGGCTTCATCCGGCGCGCCGCGCCCGAGCCCCGAAACGTGGAGTCCCCGTGTCTTGCGACAGCACAGCTTCAACCGGCCCCGTAGCCGTCCTCGTCGTCACCTGGAACAGCGCCCGGGTGATACCCGAGTTCCTCGCCTCCCTGCCGGAGGGCATGGCCGGCGTCGACTGGCGGCTGGTCGTCGCCGACAACGACTCGGCCGACGGCACCGTGGACCTCGTCCGGTCGCTGGCTCCCGAGGCCACGGTCGTCGAGACCGGCCGCAACGCGGGCTACGCGGCCGGGGTGAACGCCGCCCTGGCGGCCGCCGCCGGATGGGACGGCGGCTTCCGCGCCGCCCTGGTGTGCAATCCCGACATCCGCATGCGACGGGGCTGCGCGGAACTCCTCGTCGGCGCGCTCGGCGACTCCGTCGACGGCGGGGACGGCGGGGACGGCGGGGGCCGGGTGGGGATCAGCGTCCCGCTGCTCTACGAGGAGGACGGGACGCTCCACTATTCGCTGCGCCGGGAGTCCCGGGTGACCCGCGCCCTGGGCGAGGCCGTGATCGGCAACCGCCGCGCGGGGCGCTTCCCGCGCTGGAGCGAGCTGGTCACCGATCCGTCGGCGTACGGGCGCAGGACGGTCGCCGACTGGGCGACCGGTGCGCTGATGGCGCTCTCCCGGGAGTGCCTGGAGGTCTGCGGAGCCTGGGACGAATCGTTCTTCCTGTACTCGGAGGAGACCGAGTACTGCCTGCGGGCCGGCGACCGGGGCTTCGCCACCCGGCTCGAACCCGCCGCCTCGGCCGTCCACCTCGGCGGGGACTCGCAGGTCTCCCCGCGGCTGTGGACCCTGCTGACCCTCAACCGCGTACGTCTCTACGGCCGCCGCCACTCGGCGCCCGCCACCGCGGCCTTCCGTGCGGCCGTGCTGCTACGGGAGACCTCCCGGGCGGCGCTCGGCCGCCCGGCGAACCGGGCCGCGGCAAGGGCCCTGGCCAGCCGGACCGCCCTGCGCGCCACCCCCGGGCCCTGAACGGGCGGCCTAGGCGGTGGAGGCAGGACCAGCGGGGGCAGGACCGGTGGGGGCGGGACCGGTGGGCGCCGGGCCGCCCCAGGCGGTGTAGAAGCTCTCCGGGTTGACCAGGTACCGGACGGTGGGACGGGGCAGGTGGCGCACCTCGTGGCGCCGGCTGTAACGGCGCACCAGCTCCCAGTCCTCGCGGGGTAGGACCTCCGGGGTCCGCCGCAGGCGGCTGAAGTAGAGGGCCGGGGTGCGGCGCGCCACGAAGGCATTGGTGTCGAGGAAGGCTTCGTGCGCGGAGCGGCGGCGGTCGAAGGGCACCGACAGCACGTCCCGCTGGGTGCCGTCGGGGAGCATCCTGCGCAGCGCGGTGTACACCGCGTCCGGTCCGCCCGGCGACTCCAGGACCGTCAGGGCCTGCTCCAGATGGTCCGGCTCCCACAGGTTGTCGTCGTCCAGGAAGGCCACGTACCGCGAGCGGCTCAGTCGTATCCCCACATTGCGCACCACTCCGGCCGTGGCCGTGTTCCGTGCCAGCGAGACCGCGAAGAGCCGTGGGTCCGGCGGGAGTTCGGGTAGCCCGGCGCCGTCGTCCACGACGATGACCACCTGGTCGGCCACGGTCTGCCCCAGGGCCGAGCGCACGGCCGCGCGCAGGGCCTCGGGACGGCGGTGGGTGGCGATCACGGTGGCCACCAGCGCGGACGGCGGCCGCTCCAGGAGCGAGCCCAGCCGGCCGGTCTCCGCGTTCTCGAAACGGCGCAGCCGCAGGGCGGAGGGGGCCAGCAGGAGCTTGTTCCTGGCCTCGAAGAGCACCAGCCAGCCGAAGGCCCGCTTGAGCAGCTCCCAGGGGGCCCGGGCGATGCGGCGCATGTCATGTCCTCTCGGTGGTCAGGGGGAGGGTTCGGGTACGACGGGACGCCCGTCCGACATCCGGTTGCCGCGCCACACGTTCCCCGCGCCGCCCGCGTTCCACGCGGCGACCGCCCCGTAGAGCCCGCTCTTGGGGTGGTACTGGGTGGAGAACACGTTGTCCGTGACCTGGATGCCGGTGGCCCCCGGGCCGCCGCCGTAGAGCGCGTACGCCCCTCCGGCCAGCCAGTTGTTGTCGACGACCACGTTGGAGACCACACCGGTGTCGGCGAAGAGCCCGAGCGCCGCGCTGGCGCCCTTGTCGATCGGGACGGAGTTCAGCAGGGTGTTGTGGCGGACCGTCAGTCGGCCCTTGTTGCCGCCGCCGCTGATCACGGCGTCGGTGTGCTGCCACTCCCCGCCCAGATTGCGGAAGGCGACGATGTCGTGCACGTAGTTGTCGTGCAGATCGCCCTGGCCCATGGACAGGGCGTTGCCGAACACCGAGACGTCGCACCAGCCGACCTCGACGGAACTGTCACCCATGTTGGACACCGCATAGTTGACGCCGCCGTTGTCGGGGCCCTTGCCCGGTACGGCGGTGATCGTGGTGTGCAGGACCCGCAGGCCCTTGAAGCCCGGACGGAGGTTGACGCCCCACCAGTTGGTGGAGGTGATCCGGCTGTCGATGATCGTGACGTTGTCGGCGTAGACGTCCAGCGAACCGCGGATGTCCCAGCCCTTGATGACCGTGCCGTCGGTCTTGATCGACATGTTTCCGGTGTCGTGCCGCTCCAGCGCGATCCGCGGGCCGGTGGAGCGCGCGTCGGGGAAGCCGCAGGCGCCGGGCGAGGTGGCGGAGCAGGCGGGGCTCGCCGCGGGCGGCGCACTGCTGCCCGACGGGGGAGCGGGTGACGGGGAGGCCGAGGTCGCGGAGGGGCTCGGGCTGCCGGATGCGGACGGCGAGACGGAGGGCTCGACGGGCACGGGCAGGGGAAGGGGCTTCTCCTCACCGGGGCATTCGAGGGCACTCTCCGGGCAGGAATCGGCCGCCGACTCGCTGCGGCCCGTCCGCTCGGCCTGGTAGAGGGTCAGGGCGGCGACGAGTAAGAACCCGGCAAGCATCCAGGCCCACAGTCGTCTGCGAAGACGTGCCATGTGTCAGTCCTTGATCGTCGTGGCCGCGGCGGCCGGTGCAGAACCGCGGAGGAACCCGAAACCGGGCAGGACACACACGGCGTAGCACAGGGTGGCGGCGGCCGCGGTGGCGAGGAGTGCGAGGACGCCGTCGCCGAGGAGCCGCTCCAGGCCGAGGACCACGCCCGTCATCACGGCCCCGCCGAGGAAGGGCCAGGCGCAGGCGCGCGCCACGGTGCCCAGCCCGACGCCGCCCCGGTGCAGGGCGAAGAGGAACACCGGCACCACGACGGCCCCCGCGACCAGGACGTGGCCCTGGGCCACCCCCTCGATCCCGCCCGCGCCCGCGCCGGCCACCAGCACCGGGACCAGGACGACGAGCCACAGCCCCTGGACCCCGATGAGGGAACGGCGGTGGCCGATGGCCACCAGACAGTCGTAGGCCAGCTCGCAGCCGATCCGGACCAGTCCGAGTCCCATCAGCCACGGCAGCGCGGCGGCGGCGGGCAACCATCGCTCCCCGTAGACGAGTTCGACGATCGGCCCGGCGAGGGCGGCCAGCAGTACGCAGAGCGGGACCGTGCCCGTCATCACCACGCCGAGGGCGCGGCCGAAGCCGGCGGCGAGGGCTCCGGGCCCCCCTCCGGTGCCGCTGTCGGCCAGCCGGGAGAACCCGGCGAAGGACACCCGGCGGGCCGCCTCCGAGATGATCCGTACGGGCCAGCCGGAGATGTTGAAGGCGAGCACGTAGAAGCCGAGGGCCAGCTGGTCGAGGGAGGAACCCACCACCATGGTGTCCACGTTGACGACCCCGAGCGCGAGCATGCTGGCCCCGGCGAGCGGGAGCCCGAAGCGCAGCAGGGCGCGGGCCTGCTCCCGGTCCCAGCCGAACCGCAGGGTGCCGGGCGCGGCCAGGCAGCAGCCGATGAGCGCGGCCACGTTGCCCGCGACGGAGCCCCAGGCGAAGCTCATCGCACCCCAGCCCTGGACGGCGAGCAGCAGGGTCACCGCGGTACTGAGGACGAAGTTGGCGGCGTCGATGGCCATTCGGCGGCCCTGCTGGAACTCCCGGGTGAGGAAACCGGCGGGCACCTGCGAGAGCCCGTCGAGGACCACGCACACACACATCACGCGCAGCACGCCGGAGGCCTCGGGGGAGCCGAGCACGCGGGCCACCAAGGGGGCCGCCGCGAACAGGCCCGCGTACAGCAGCAGGCTGGAGGCGGCGCTCAGCGTGAGGACCGTCGGGGCGAAGCGGCGGGGGTCGCCCTCCCAGCGCACGATGGCCAGGGAGACCCCGAGCTCGTTCGCGGAGAGCAGGACCAGCAGGACCGTCTGGGCGATTCCGTAGACGCCCCAGGCCTCGGGACCGAGGAAGAAGCGGGCGAGGATGATGCCGGTGACGAAATTGCCCAGGCGCATCACCATGGTGTTGACCAGGCTCCACCGGGCGGCGGATCCCACCTTGCGCCCCAGGGAAGGCGCCTCGGGCGGGATCTCCGGCGGGTCCTCGACGCCCGTGTCCGTGGTGGGGGCGGTCACTTCGGTGCCTTGGAGCGGAAGGCGGACGAGGGCAGGACCTTGAGCGCCATCGTGGCCGTGGGGTCGACGGCGCCGGTGTGATCGTCGGAACCGGAACCGGAACCGGAAGCTGAATCGGAGCCGGGGCCGGGGGCCTCGGGCGGCTCCGGGGCGGATGCCACGGCCTTGCGCCGGCCGGGCTTGTCGGCCTTGCGGCGCCGGGCCTCGACGAAGAAGGTGGCCACCAGGCTGAGTACGAAGCCCAGCGCCGCCGCCATGACCAGGTACTGGAGCCGGGTCTTCGTCTGCGCCTCGGGCTTCTGCGGCGGCACGATCGTCGCCATCCGGATCATCGCATCGGGGGTCACCGACTGCTGCGCCTGGAACTCCAGGAGCCGCTTCTCGGCGTACGCGGTGAAGAGCTTGTCGGACTGCAGGACGGCGGCCGGGTCGGTGCCGGTGACGCTCAGCCACATGAAGGGCCCCTGGGCGTTGTCGGCGATCTTCGCCTCGTACAGGCCGGTGAGTCCCTGGGCCTTGAGGTCTGCCTTGGAATCGTCGGAGTTCAGGTTGCGGGCCAGCCCGTCGGCCATGCCGGTGAGCGAGGCCTGGGTGCTCAGGAAGGGGTTGCCATCGAAGGCGACCGTGGCCTTCTTCGAGTTCAGGAGGGTCACGGTGCTCTGCGACCGGTACTCCACCGGGACCAGCAGGTACACGCCGGTGATGAGCGCGGCCGTGAGCAGCAGCCCGGGCAGCAGCACGTACCAGCGCCTGCGCATGACCCGCCAGATCTCCGCGAGGTCCATCAGCCTTCTTTCGATCCAGGTGGAACAGGGGTGGAAACGCTGCTGTGGCCGGAAGGGTTCGCCGCGTACGGCACTCCCTTCCGGCCACAGCGCTAGACGACGGGCGAGGTGCCTGGGACGAGGTCGGTGGGCCGCGGCCGGGTCGCCGCGCTCCCGCCCTCCAGGAGCACCTGCGCGATGCGCTCGCTCGCGCGGCCGTCCCACAGCTCGGGGCAGCGGGGCGCGGGAGGATCGTCGAGCACCCGGTGCACCGTGGCCGTGATGCGGTCCGGGTCGGTGCCCGCCAGGACGTTGGTGCCCTGCTCGACGGTGATCGGTCGCTCGGTGTTCTCCCGGAGGGTCACACAGGGCACGCCGAGCGCGGTGGTCTCCTCCTGGACGCCCCCGGAGTCGGTGAGCACCACGCGGGCGGAGTCCTGCAGGGCGATGAAATCGAGGTATCCGGCGGCCGGCACCAGCCGGATGCCGCCGGGGACGCCGATCTCGGCCAGCCGCTCGGCCGCCCGCGGGTGCACCGGCAGCAGCAGCGGGCAGCGGCCCGCGATCTCGCCCAGCGCCTTCAGCAGGCCGCGCAGGGCGTCCGGATCGTCCACGTTGGCCGGCCGGTGCAGGGTGACCAGGCCGTACCCGCCGCGGGTGAGCCCGTAGCGGTCGAGGACGTCGGAGCGCCGGGCCCGGTCCAGGTTGGCGAACAGGGTGTCGATCATGACGTTGCCCACGACGTGGATCTGGTCCTCCCGGTACCCCTCCGCCCGCAGGTTTGCGGCGGCGTCGGGGGAGGGGGCCAGCAGGTAGTCGCTGATCCGGTCGGTGGCGACCCGATTGACCTCTTCGGGCATGCTCCAGTCCCGGCTGCGCAGTCCCGCCTCCACGTGGGCCAGCAGCGGCCCGGCCTTCGCGGTGACCAGGGCGCAGGCCAAGGTGGAGTTGATGTCCCCGACCACCACGACCGCGTCCGGGACCAGCTCGTCGAGCAGCGGCTCGAAGGCCTCCATCACCCGGCCGGTCTGCAGGGCGTGGCTGCCGGACCCGGCTCCCAGATAGCGGTCGGGAGAGCGGATGCCGAGGTCGCGGAAGAAGACGTCGTTCATGGACTCGTCGTAGTGCTGGCCGGTGTGGACGAGGACGACCTCCGCGCCCCGGCCCTCCAAGGCGTCCATCACCGGCTTGATCTTCATGTAGTTGGGCCGGGCCCCGGCCACGCAGACGATTCTGGTCATGGAGTCAGAGCACCTCCACCGTGGGTCCCGACAGCCGGTTGCGGCAGTCGAGGATCAGCGAGGCGTGCTCGGTGATCATCGGGTAGTCGAAGGAGTCGTGGTCCGTGAGCAGGACGACCACGTCGGCGGCGGCCAGCTCCTTGCGGGTCGGCTCCACCCGCGAGAGGCGGGCGTCCACCTTGATGCTCTCCACCACGTGGGGGTCGGCCGCGCGCACCTTGGCGCCCATGTCCAGGAGCAGCTGGGAGACGCGTACCGCGGGAGACTCCCGGGCGTCGCCGGTGTTCTTCTTGTACGCCAGTCCCAGGAGCAGGATCCGGGAGCCGTTGACCGAGCGGCGCTTGGCGTTGAGCGCGTCCATGACACGGCGCGTCACGTACTCGGGCATGTGGCTGTTGATGTCGTTGGCCAGCTCCACGAAGCGGAAGTTCTGACCCAGCTCGCGCTGGACCCGCCACGACAGGTACGAGGGGTCGATGGGCAGGCAGTGACCGCCGACGCCGGGTCCCGGCGTGAACTTCATGAAGCCGAACGGCTTGCTGGAAGCGGCCTCGATGGTCTGCCACACGTCGATGTCGAGGTGGCGGGCGAACATGGCTATCTCGTTGACCAGGGCGATGTTCACGTGCCGGAAAGTGTTCTCCAGCAGCTTCGCCAGCTCGGCCTCCTTGGGCGAGCGCACCGGCACGGTGGTGTCGACGAGCCCCGCGTAGAAGGTCTCCACGGCCTTGAGCGAGAGGGCGTTGACGCCGGAGACCACCTTCGGCGTCTGCTGGAAGCCCCACACCTTGTTGCCGGGGTCGATGCGTTCCGGGCTGTAGCCGAGGTGGAAGTCCACGCCGGCCGTGAGGCCCGAACCGTCCTCCAGGATCGGCCCGAACAGCTCCTCGGTGGTGCCCGGGTAGGTGGTCGACTCCAGTACGACGGTGGCTCCCGGCCGCAGGAAGCGCGCCAGGGTGTGCGCGGACTCCTCGATGTAGCGCAGGTCGGGGGCACCGTCCTGCAAGGGGGTCGGGACGGTCACGACCGCGACGTCGAAGCCGCCGCAGTCCCGGGCCTGGTCACTGGCCTGGTACGTACCCAGTTCCAGCGCCCGGCTCAGCCGCTCGGAGGAGACGTCCTCCACGTACGACTCGCCGGCGGCGAGGCTCTTGACCCGCCGCACGTCGACGTCGTAGCCGACCACCTGGTGTCCGACCTCGGCGGCCCTGATGGCCAGCGGAAGGCCGACGTATCCCTGTCCCACGACGACGACGCGCATCAGTGACTCCTGTTCGCGGAACCGGAAGGCGGTGTGGACGGTGTGCGCCGGATGAGTTCCCGGACCGTCATGAGGAGGAAGGCGGCATTGGTGGTGAGGTAGCGCTTGCCCAGGCGGCGCGGTTCCTGGAGGGTCCGGTAGAACCATTCGAGCCCCATCCGCTGCCAGAGCAGGGGGGCGCGCTTGGTGATGCCGGCCAGGATGTCGAAGGAGCCGCCCACGCCGTGCACCACGTGGGCGCCGGTGCGCTCGCCGTAGCCGGCGGTGAAGATCTCCTTCTTCGGGGAGGTCATGCCGAGGAACAGCATCCGGGCCCCGCTCCCGGCCACCGCGTCGGCGATCTCGCCCTGTTCGGAGTCCTCGAAGTAGCCGTTGCGGCTCCCGGCCACGCGCAGGGCGGGGAACCGCTCGGAGATCCGCCCGAGCATGAGGTCCAGTACGTCCTGCCGTGCGCCGAGCAGGTAGACGGGGACCTCGGCGGTCTCCGCCGCGGCCAGCAGCCGCATGAACAGGTCGATTCCCGCGACCCGTTCGGGCAGCCGGACCCCGAGGACGCGACCGGCCCAGATCACGGCCTGGCCATCGGCCAGGACGAGGTCGCAGCCGCCGACCGCCGCGGCGAGCCGGGGGTCGCGGCGCATGTTGACCAGCTTGGCCGCGTTGACCATGCCGATCTCGATCTGCTCACCGCGCTGCACGGCGTCGAGGCAGCGCCGGACCGTCTCGTCCATGGTCAGGGGGTCGAGCGCCACTCCGAAGAGGGACTGTCTGTGGTTCATCTCCCGAGCCCCCCGAGCCAGGCGTGGAGCAGCCAGCCGAACTCGTAGGGCCTGCACTCGCGGTCCAGCGCCAGGGGGCGGAAGATCCGGTCGAGCGGCGCCAGCCGGGCCCGCGGGGCGACCCGGGTGGTGAGGCCGCGGGCGGCGCGCACGGCCTTGGCGGGGTCGCCGCGGTAGACCTTGCGCCAGGTGACCCCGTACTCCTCGCGGATCATGGGCTCGCGCGGGACGCCGTCGGGCCCGCTGATCTCGGGGACCTCCGTCATCCAGCGCAGACCCCGGCGGATCTCGGCGCCGAAGTCGGTGCCGCCCGCTTCGGCCAAGTCGAAGAGGGCCGTCGGCGCCATGGCGTGCTGGTGCACGCTGTAGACGGGGTAACCCTCCACCACGCCGCCCGTGCGGGCGTCGTAGTGCCACCACCACTGTCCGCCGTCCCCCTGCAGGGTGCAGATCCGGGCGGCGCAGGCGTCGGCGGCCGCGAGGGCCTTCGGGTCCGGGGCACTGGCGTGCAGCCGGGCCAGGGCCTGGAGCGGATAGGTCTGGTCGGCGAAGCAGGCCACGTGGGAGCGGTACCCGGGGACCAGCCCGGGCGCGGTGGCGTGCGGGAACAGCGGGCCGTCCCCGATCCGGGCCGCCAGCAGGCGGTCGCGGGCGGCCGCCAGCCGGTACTCGACGTCCACCGAGGTACGGGCCGCGGTGAGGGCGGACAGCACCCAGGCGGCTTCCACCGTGTACTGCGGACGTCCGGGGACGTCCAGTTCGGCCACCCTCGCCACGGCGTCCGCGAGCTTGGGGTGGCCGGTCTCGGCCGCGGCCCAGGCGATGAGCGCGGCGTCGCCGAGGTTCGTCACCGCGGGCAGCCGCTCCACCAGGAGGGCCGTGAACTCCGCGGCGCTGCGGCCGTCGAAGAGTGCGCGCTGCCGTTCCTCGGGGAGGAACTGCGCTCCCAGCGCGGTGATGGCCGCGTACCGGGTGCTCGTACCGCGCCGTTCCATGCGCCTCGCGCCGTCGGGGGAGACGGCCCCCACCCGGGTGAAGACGAAGGTCTCCGCGCCCGGCAGGTACATCTCGGGCAGCCCCGCCTCGGCCAGTGCGAGCAGCCGCTCGGCGAGG
The DNA here is from genome assembly GCF_042880975.1 of Streptomyces sp. NPDC058289. Lineage (NCBI taxonomy): Bacteria > Bacillati > Actinomycetota > Actinomycetes > Kitasatosporales > Streptomycetaceae > Streptomyces > Streptomyces sp. NPDC058289. Next base: position 24,518 of record NZ_JBHVYI010000084.1, on the reverse strand, counting down.
GCGTGCAGCGACGGGTCCTCGTGGGCCAGTGCTTCTAATCGTCTGGCGGTCACCGGGTCCCCACCTCGGTCTCCCGCCCGTCCTGCTCGCCCTGTATGTCCGAGCTGTAGCCGTACTGCTCCAACACACCTACCCCCTCTGAAAAATCGTTCCTAGGACAGACCCGGCGGTCGTCGTCCGGCGGAGGGGCCTGCGCATGACGCTGCGCGTGCCTACGGTGTGATCCCCCCGATGGCACGAGCGGTCCGGGGTCGCTGGATCCCCCTCCAGCGAAGTCCCGGATCGGGGCGCGCGGACGGCGGCGGACGGGCGCATGATCCTGCGCCGGCCGTCACCTTGTCTGCGATTGCCCTCGTCGTGTACAACCCCCCACTGAACACAGCCTGTTGCCTGCTCAGATCCCGTGTACAGGGACAAGGTATGCCCAAGGATGTTCGTTGATTGTGGTTTTGAGGAAATGGCATTGACCCAAATTGCCGACGTTGCGTCAGGTGCGCTCGGCCAGGGTTCCGTCGGTCTCGTCGTGCAGGGCGCCGGTGCGCGGGCACTCCCACACGCCCGGCTCGCCGTCGCGTTCCAGCAGGCGGACCCCGGCCCGGCCCACCCAGCCGATGCGCCGGGCCGGCACCCCGGCCACAAGCGCGAAGTCCGGTACGTCCCGGGATACGACCGCGCCGGCCGCGACCAGCGCCCACCGTCCGATCCGGACCCCCGCGACGCACACCGAACGGGCCCCCAGGGAGGCCCCCTCGGCCACGATGACGCCGGCCGCCTCCCAGTCGCCGCCGCGCTTCTGCCGGCCGTCGGGTTCGACGGCCCGCGGGTAGAAGTCGTTGGTGAGCACCGCGGCCGGGCCGATGAACACCCCGTCACCGAGTTCGGCCGGCTCGTATACCAGGGCGTAGTTCTGCAGTTTGACGTTGTCCCCGATCCGTACGCCGGGGCCGACGTACGCTCCTCGTCCCACGATGCAGTCGCGGCCGAGCCTGGCATCCTCCCGCACCTGCGCCAGATCCCAGATCGTGGTCCCCTCGCCGATTTCGGCCGTCTCGTCGACCTGGGAGGAGGGTTGAATTCGGACACTCACGGGGCGGTCCCCTTACGGCTCGCGAGGCGTTCGGACGTACGCCGCATGGAGGTACGTCGCATGGAGGTACGTCGCATTGAGGTACGGAGGGAGCATATGCGGCATCGACCGTCCGCGCCCCGAAGAGCAACCAACTGTTCAGGGACTGGACTTGACGGTGCCTCGGCCGCAGGTGAGGTCCGCTGCCTTAAGGTCGCCCGATCGCTTCCTTAAGTGGAACCTAAGGTTCGCCACCACCACCCCGAATCGATCAAATGTCCGTTTCGGGGCGGCTAGCGTGCTGCCGCACCTTGAACTCCCCGGCAATACAGAGGCAGGCACGCGATGGGCAGCACGACCGGTCACCGGCGCAGGACGAGCAAGAAGGCGAAGGCCGCAGGCGGTACGGCGGTGGCGGTGCTGATCGCAGCCGCCGCCTTCGCCTTCACGGGTACGGCCCAGGCCGCCTCGGTCGGCGCGGTGTACACGAAGTCGAGTTCCTGGAGCGGCGGCTACACCGGAACGTACGTGATCACCAACAACAAGACCCGGGCGCAGACCGGTTGGACCCTGGAGTTCGACCTGCCCGCGGGCACGACGATCGCCTCCCTGTGGAACGGCTCGCACACGGTCAGCGGCCGCCACGTCACCGTGAAACCGGCGGCATGGAACAAGGAGCTGGGCGCGGGAGCCTCCGTCACGATCGGCTTCGTCACGAGCGCGAGCGGAACCCCGGGCAACCCGACGGCCTGTCGGATCAACGGGGCGAAGTGCTCGGCGGACCAGGGCCCGACGCCCCCGCCGGGCGGCCGCCCCACCACGGCCCCCACGGGTGCCCCGACCGCCGCGCCGACGCCGGCGCCGACGGCCGGTACGAGCGCTCCTGCGACCCCCACGGGGCAGCCGACCAAGCCCACCCGGCCCACCGCGACGGCCACCGCCACGACCCCGCCGCCGACCGGGAACCCGGCCGGCGGCGCGCGCTTCGCGCCGTACGTGGACACCTCCCTCCACCCGGCCTACGACCTGGTCGACACGGCGGCCAGGACCGGCGTCAAGGAGTTCCACCTCGCCTTCATCACCTCCGGCGGCGGCTGCGCCCCGCTGTGGGGCGGGGTCACCGAGCTCGCGAGCGACAAGGTCGCCGCGCAGATCGGCGCCCTGCGGGCCAAGGGCGGGGACGTACGCGTCTCCTTCGGCGGAGCCGCCGGCCACGAGCTGGCCCTGAACTGCGGCTCCGCGCAGGAGCTCGCCGCCGCCTACGGCAAGGTCATCGACCAGTACCGGCTGACCAAGGTCGACTTCGACATCGAGGGCGCGGCCCTGCCCGACACGGCCGCCAACACCCGCCGCGCGCAGGCCATCACCCTGCTGCAGGCCTCCCACCCGGGACTCGACGTGGCCTTCACCCTGCCCGTGATGCCCGAGGGGCTCACGCAGCCGGGCGTGGCCCTGTTGGCGGACGCGAAGAAGGCCGGCGTGCGGATCCACGGCGTCAACATCATGGCCATGGACTACGGCCCCGCCTACAGCGGTGACATGGGGCGGTACGCGATCCAGGCCGCCACGGCCACGCAGGCCCAGATCAAGGGCGTACTGGGCCTCACCGACGCGGCGGCCTGGAAGGCCGTCGCCGTCACGCCGATGATCGGCGTCAACGACGTCACGAGCGAGATCTTCACGGTCGCCGACGCCACCCAGCTCGTGGAGTTCGCGAGCGAGAAGGGAATCGGCAGGCTGGCGATGTGGTCCGCGACCCGCGACCAGCAGTGCCCTGCCGGAGTCGTGAACTACGCCGACGCGACGTGCAGTTCGATCCTCCAGCAGCCCCTGGCCTTCACGAAGGCCTTCGGAGCCCTGCGCTAGGCGCGCGGGCGCAACGCGACCACGGTGTCGCCCGTCAGCAGGTAGACGAGGTCACCGTGGATCGCGATGCCCGGCCAATCGCGCCGGGCGTTCGCACTGTCGTCCTGACGCGCAGCGCTCTGCCACAGCAGGTCTCCGCTGTCGGCGGCGAAGCAGTGGACGCTCCCGTCCGTGCCCGGGACGTGGACCCGCCCGTCGGCCACCCGCAACGGGCTCTTCCCGCTGCGTGTCCACTCCTTGAGGTACCACGACTCGGCCGTCCAGCGCGGCTCGCCCGTGACGTCATCGGCGGCGGTCACCGTGCCGTCCGGGGCCATTCCGTAGTAGGTACCGCCCGACTCCACGTACTCCATGGCGCCGGGCAGGGGCGTGGGCGTCGCGCGTGCATTCCATACGGCGTGGCAAGCCCTTCGGCCCGTACGGTCGCCCCCAGGGTGGGGCCCGGCACGAACTGGGTGGCCATCCAAGGGCGTTCCGCATCGGGGTCGGCGTCCACCACCGGGGCGGTGAAGGTCCCCGAAACCCTCCGCGCCGAGGCCACCTCCTGGCGGAAGCGGATCCGGAACTCCCGGTCGTCCGCGAACTGCTGGTGGACGACCTTGACCGCCACCATCCGCCCGGACTCGAGGCTCCGCGCCAGGAACACCGTGCCCATTCCGCCTGCGCCCAGCCGGTCCTGCAGCCGGTACCCGCCCACGACGAGCGGATCGGTCTGGTGAAGTCCCACCCCTTGTACCCCTCTGTCCCCCCGACCGCGGTACGCGGCTCAGGCCAGAGGCTAACGGGCTCGTCCCGGGCCCGGGCCGCGTCGGCTCACGTGCTCGAGGATGACGAGGCGCTGGGTTGCGCGGGTCATCGCGACGTAGCGGTCTACGGCGCCTTCGATGCCCTCGCCGAAGGTGTCCGGGTCGATGAGGACGACCAGGTCGAATTCGAGTCCCTTCGACAGGGTCGGCGTCAGTACGCGGACGCGGGAGCTCGCCGGGAACGTGTCGTCGTCGAGGGCAGCGGCGGTGATGACACAGGCGACCCCGTCGGCCTGGGCGTCGAGCCAGTCGCCGAGGACCGCGGCCAGGTCCGCGGTGCGGCCGTGCGTGACGGGGATGCCGCTGCTGCGGACGGAGGTCGGCACGTTCGCGTCGGGGAGCGCGGCGCGGATGGCCGGCTCGGCCTCGGCCATGACCTCTTCCGGGGTGCGGTAGTTGACGCTCAGGGAGGCCATGGTGATCCGGTCGAGCCCGGCCCGTTCGAGCCGCTCCCGCCACGACTCGGTGAACCCGTGCCGGGCCTGCGCGCGGTCCCCGACGATCGTGAAGCTCCGCGACGGGCAACGGGCCAGCAGCATCTGCCATTCGGCGTCGGTCAGTTCCTGCGCCTCGTCCACGATGATGTGGGCGAACGGGCCCGCGAGCAGGTCGGGTTCGGCGCCGGGCAGTGCGTCCCCGTCGATCAGGGCGTCCTGCAGGTCCCGTCCCCGCAGCATCCCCACCGCCCCCTGGCTCTCGTCGATCTCGGTGTCCTGGAGCAGCCGGTCGATGACCTCGGACCTGCGCGCACGCTCGGCGGCGACGGCGGCCTCGTGCCGGCGCTTGCGTACGGAGGCCTCGGCATCGCCGAGCCGCTGCCGGGCCGCGTCCAGGATCGGCAGGTCCGACACCGTCCAGGCCCGGGCGTCGGCGCGCTGAAGGAGCGACACGTCATCGGGTCCGAGCCACGGGGCGCACTTGCGCAGGTAGGCGGGCACCGACCAGAGGTCTCCGACGAGCTCGCCCGCATCGAGCATCGGCCAGGCACGGTTGAGGGTGGTGATGAGCTCCCGGTCCTGGAGCAGTGAACGCCGGAGCAGGTGGGGCGGGACGTCGCTGTCGTCCCGGTCCATCAGGATCGTGAGCAGCTCCTCCAGGATCTGGTCGCGCGCTTCGTTGTGCGGGGTGCCCGGTTCCACCGCCTCGAACGCGGCCGCCCAGTCGTCCGCGCCGAGCCAGAGGTCCGACCAGTGGCTGGAGACGGTCGTCCCCTTGGTGGGCGGCTCCTCGTAGATGCGCACCGCCGCCTCGACCGCCTTCACCAGGTCGGCGGACGATTTGAGGAGGGCCACGCGGGGATCGGCCTCGACCTCCGCGCCGGCTCCCTCGGTGACGAGGTCGCGCAGGGTGCAGGTCTGCACGCCCTCCTCGCCGAGGCTGGGCAGCACGTCCGAGACGTAGGCCAGGTAGGGCCGGCTCGGTCCGACGAACAGCACGCCGCCGCGGCGGTGACCCAGCCGGGGGTCGGAGTAGAGCAGGTGGGCGGTGCGGTGCAGGGCGACGACGGTCTTGCCCGTACCCGGACCGCCGTCGACGACGAGGGCGCCCCGGGAGCCGGCCCGGATGATGGCGTCCTGGTCGGTCTGGATGGTGGCGAGCACGTCGCGCATCCGGGCCGACCGGTTGCCGCCGAGGCTGGCGATGAACGCGGACTGGTCGTCGAGCGCGGCGCGCCCTTCGAGCCCGTCCGCGGAGAACACCTCGTCCCAGTAGTCGCTGATCCGCCCGCGGGTCCAGCGGTACCTGCGACGGCTCGCCAGACCCATCGGGACGGCGTGCGTCGCCGCGAAGAAGGGCTCGGCCGCGGGGGAGCGCCAGTCCAGCAGCAGCCGGTTGCCCGCGCTGTCGGTGAGGCCGAGGCGGCCGATGTACACGGGCTCGGAGCCGTCGGCGGGGACGATGTGCCCCAGGCACAGGTCCAGCCCGAAGCGGCGCAGGGTGCGCAGCCGGCTGGTCAGGCGGTGGATCTCCGCGTCGCGGTCCATCGCCTCCCGGCCGACGCCGCCGGGCGCCTTGCGCGTGGCCTCGAGGCGGTCGGACAGTTCGGCGATCGTCTGCTGCAGGCAGTGCGAGACGGCCGCGAAGTGCGCCTCGTCGCCCCCGATCAGCGCCGGGTCGGCCTTGGGGGAAAGGTGGTCGGGAAGTTCGAACGCACTGGTGGTGGTCGCCACCGCCTCGACGGAACCGTGTGATCCAAGAGCTGACATATCGGAACGCACTGAGTGAATCTCCCATTTTTCGGCAAGTTCTGGCCTCGGTCCGCGATTTTGCCCCAGGCTGGGGGCCTTGCCGCAAGCCCCCCAGTGCGCTATATGTTGTACATGGCAAGGAGTGCGTATACCTCCTCGCCGTTCTCTGCATACTCCGCACCCCCTCCTCCACCCGCCCGATGGGGCCTGGTGAGGACGGCTGGCTACAGTACGGCCATGACTTCCCAGGCCGTACCCCTTCACCTCACGAAGCCGGCACCGGCCCATGTGGTGGCCGTACTCGCCTTCGACGGCATGGCGCCCTTCGAACTGGGCGTGGTGGTCGAGGTGTTCGGACTCACCCGCCCCGAGCTGGGGGACCTGCCCTGGTACGAGCTTCGGGTCTGCTCGGCGGAACCCGGCCGGGACCTGCGTGTGGTGGGCGGGTTCACCCTCCGCGCCGAGCACGGGCTCGACGCCCTCTCCGCCGCGGACACCGTGATCATCCCCGGAGTCTCCCCGGCGGGCGGCACCATCGCGCCCTCGCTGGTCGACGCCCTGCTCAAGGCCCATGCCCGGGGCGCGCGCCTGGTCTCCATCTGCTCGGGTGCCTTCGCGCTCGCCGCGACCGGTCTCCTCGACGGCCGCCGGGCCACCACCCACTGGCGCTACGCCCGCACCCTCGCCGAGCGCCATCCCGCCGTCGAGGTCGACGCGGACGTCCTCTACGTCGACAACGGCGACGTACTGACCAGCGCGGGCAGCGCCGCCGGCATCGACCTCTGTCTCTACCTGGTCCGCGCCGACCACGGCGCCGCCGTCGCCAACACCGTGGCCCGCCGCTTCGTCGTGCCACCCCATCGCGAGGGCGGGCAGGCACAGTTCATCGAGGCGGCGGTGGGAGAGATAGGACCCGACGGCGTCGACGACGGGATCTCCCGGAGCATGGCCTGGGCCCTCCAGCGGCTGTACGGCCCGCTCTCGGTCCCGGCCCTGGCCCGTGCGGCGAACATGTCGGAGCGTTCCTTCCTCCGCCACTTCACCCGTCGCAACGGTGTGAGCCCGATCCGCTGGGTGGTCTCCCAGCGGATCGCGGCGAGCCTGCCGTTGCTGGAGTCGGGCGAGGGCACGGTGGACGAGGTGGCCGCGGCGGTCGGCTTCGACTCCACCGCGACGTACCGCCACCACTTCACCCGCCAGATGCGGACGACGCCGACGGCCTACCGGAAGGCATTCGTCAGGATCACCGCACCCCTGGCGGGATCTTGGCGAGTGGAGGCGTTTACGCCACTCGTCGCGGGAGGCGCAGGAACAGAGGATGGAGTCATCGCCGCAGGGAGTCCACCCGGCCGGCGAGCCCCCGCCCTCCGCCCCGTACAAGGAGTTCCCCCATGTCCGTGACCGTCTCGTCCACCGTTGCCGCCGAGCCCACCAGCGCCGAGCCCACCAGCGCCGTTCTCTCCGTCCCCGCCGCGGCTCCGGGCGTCGCGGCGGCCCACTACGCCGCGCGGCTCGCCTTCGAGGCGGACGTCTCGGACGTACGGGCCGACCTGCTCTCCGGTGTCCCCGGTCTCGTGGTGGTCGACTCCCGCAGTGAGGCCGCCTGGGACCAGGGCCACATCCCCGGGGCGCTGCACCTTCCGACGGCGCGGATCGCGGAGCTGGCGCCGACGCTGATCGACCCGGCGCTGACGGTGGTCACCTACTGCTGGGGCCCCGGCTGCAACGGCGCCACCCGTGCGGCGCTGGCCTTCGCCCGCCTGGGCTACCAGGTGAAGGAGATGCTCGGCGGATTCGAGTACTGGGTCCGCGAGGGCTTCGCCTTCGAGACCGCCCACGGCACCGACCAGCGCGCGATCGACGATCTGACCGCCCCGCGCTCGGGCATCTCCTGCGCCTGCTGAGCGGATGGTGGCGGCGCCGTTCCGCGAGGAGGACGCGAGGCGCACCGTAGGCCGTCCAGCTCACACCTGGATCGTCAGATGCCGTCACGCGATCTAGATTTCGGCGAGTGCGCGGGTATTCGCCCGCTTTGACCGGAAGGGCTGCCCGCATGGCTCGCCGTTGGTTCACATCCTCCCTGTGCGCGCTCGCGCTCCTCGCACCCGGGTCGATCGGCGCGGCCTCGGCCGCCGAAGCCGAAGGCAGCCGTACTTCCTTGCGCGTCATGACCCGCAACCTCTATCTCGGCGCCGACCTCGCACCCGTTCTCGCCGCCACCAGTCCGCAGGGGCTCGTCGCCGCGGTGACCGCGGTGTGGGCGAACGTCCAGGCGACGGACTTCCCCGAGCGGGCCGAAGCGCTGGCCGACGAGATCGCCGCAAGCGATCCCCACCTCGTAGGCGTCCAGGAAGCCGTGCTGTGGCGCAGCCAGACGCCTGCCGGGCCGGGCAGCGCCACCCACGTCGAGTACGACTTCCTGCAGATCCTCCTCGATGAGCTCGCCGCCCGGGGCAAGCACTACGCGGCCGTGGCCAGTGTCACCGTCGGCAGCGACTTCGAGGCCCCGCGCTCCACGCCCACCGGTCTGCAGGACATCCGCCTCACGGACCGTGACGTACTCCTGGCCCGCACCGACCTGCCCGCACACAAGTTCTCCGTGGCCAACCCGCAGGCCGCCCGGTTCCAGAGCCACGTGCCCATCTGCCGCCCCGTGCTGGGCTGCCCGCCCAATGCCCCGCTGCGCATCGAGCGCGGCGGGGTCGCGGCGGACGCCACGCTGCACGGCCGCGCCAGCCGAGTGGTGACCACCCATCTCGAGCCCGCCGCCCCCGCCGTCCAGGAAGCACAGGCCGACGAACTGCTCGCGGGCCCGCTGAACACCACGCTCCCCACCGTGCTGCTCGGCGACCTCAACTCGGCCGCCGGCGGAGTCGGCGCGACACCGGGAACCAACACCCAGAGCCACAACCGCATCCTCGCGGCCGGGTTCACCGACGCCTGGACCGCCACCCGCCCCCGCGACCCCGGCTTCACCTGCTGCCAGGCCCCCGACCTGCGCAACGCCGCCTCCACCCTCACCCAGCGGATCGACTACGTGCTCTTCCGCGGCAAGGTCAAGGCGCTGACGGCCCACCGGGTGGGCCACACCCGGGCCGACCGCACCCCGTCAGGTCTGTGGCCCTCCGACCACGCCGGTGTCCGAAGCGTGCTCCAGCTGCGTTGAGACACGGCGGTCCCGCGCCTTCAGACCGCCAGTGCCGTGGTGATCACGAGAGGGGGCCTGGCCCGCTCCGCAGACCAGGTGCGGCCGGCGGCGAGGTCCGGGTCGACGAGACCGGGGAGGCCGAGGGCCTCGTCGACCGTCGGGCGGTGTTGGGCGAGGTCTGCGAATCCGGCCCGCACCAGGAGGGCCGGGTAGAAGTCCACGGGCCAGGCGTGGTTGGGCATCGTCTGCCAGCTGCCGTCCGTGCGCCGGAGCCGTACGGGCAGTTCGTCGCCGGGTCCGTACGTGCCGCCCTGGTCGCCGATGCTCAGCGAGGCGTACTGCGTCCCGCTGCACGCGGGATCGGTGGCCAGCAGGACGAACGGGCCGCCGGGCCGCAGGATCCGGCGGATCTCGCGGAACACCGCGAGCACCGCCTCCGTGGTGGGCAGCGAGGCCAGGACGTGGTTGCACATCACGGCGTCGGCGCTGCCGTCGGCCAGGCAGGCCGTCCGCCCGTCCGTGACCAGGTGGTATTCGGCGACCGCCGTCCCCGAGCGGCGGGCCAGCGCGAGCATCTCGGGGGAGGTGTCCACGCCCAGCACCTTCGCTCCGAGCCGCCGGGCCGCGGCGTCGGCGACCTTGCCCGGCCCGCACCCGTAGTCCACCAGAACGGATCCGCTGCCGACCCACGGGGCCAGGGTCCGGAAGACGAAGGGGTACCCGAGCAGCCAGTCCGTGGCCGCCTCCACGGCGGCGAAGGCCCGCGCGCCCTCCGGCCCGGACCAGGCGACGGGCTCCTGCCCGCCGCCGTGGTCCGAGCCGCCCGTTGCGGCTCGCGCGGCTCGTCCGGTTCCCTCTGGCCAGTCGCTCACAGTTCCCACTATCGGGCCCTGTCCGGCTAGCGCGCATCCCGTTCCGCCGCCTCGGCGATCCGTTTGACGGCCGCGAGCCGTCGGTCCCAGTCGGCGGCGAGGGTGGCCATCCACCTGGCCGTCGCGTCCAGGGCCGCGGGACGCACGGTGTACCGGACCTCGCGTCCGACCCGGTGGCCGGAGACCAGCCCGGCGGAGTCCAGGACGGAGAGGTGCTTGACCACCGCCTGCCGGGAGACGGGCAGCCCCTCGGCAAGGGTGGTCGCGGTGACCTCGCCGTGGGCGGCGAGCAGACCGAGCAGCTTGCGCCGGGTCGGGTCGGCCAGCGCGACGAGGACGTGGTCGATCGCCTCGTCGGCGCCGGGGTGTTCCTCGCTCACGCGGCCGGTTGTTCGGCGCGCTTCTTGAAGGCGTCGAGCACCTGCGGCCAGCCGCCGGTGTTGTCCTTCAGCGCCTTGCCGCGCAGCTCCTCGGACCCGGCCAGGGCCGCGAACCCGCTCTCCACGACGCGCAGCCGCGTCTTGTCGCCCTCGCGGCTCAGCGTGAACTCCACCAGGGTGCTGTTGTCCTCGCGCAGCTCCTGCCCGGGGAAGGCGCTGGCCCACCGGTACGCCAGGTAGGTGGGAGGGTCGACCTTCTCCACCCGTACCGGGAACTCGCCGTATTCGCTGTTCTTCGCCACGATCGACTCCCCTTCCCGGGCCACCGTGCCGGCCAGGCTCCCCTCGTCGGCCACCCAGAAGCCGGGCTCGGCCACCAGGGACCAGACCCGCTCCAGGGAGGCCTCGATCAGGGTGTCGCGTTCGATCCGGTCCGCGTTCATCAGGGACTCCTTCGTCGCAAGCCATTGAGTGATTCGGTGCAACTCCAGAGTTGCACGTCCCCCCGTATCCCGCAACCGTGGAGTTGCACGAGGACGGGCCGTCCGGGTTCGCCTACGCTCGGATCCATGGTGCAGAGCCGGGCGGAAAACGTGGACGCATACCTCGCCGAGGTCCCCGAGGAGCGCAGGGAGGCACTGACCCGGCTGCGTGAGCTGTGCCGTACCGAGCTGCGCGGATTCACGGAAGCGATGGCGTACGGGATGCCCGTGTACGAACGGGGAGGCGTCGGGGAGATCGCCTTCGCGAGCCAGAAGCAGTACGTCTCCTTCTACCTGATGCGCGACGAGGTCCGCGAGGCCTTCGAGGAGCGGCTCGCGGACCACGACATGGGCAAGGTCTGCCTGCGGTTCCGCACACCGGAGAAGATCGACTTCGTACTCCTGAAGGACCTGCTGCGGGCCACGGCCGCCGCTCCCGGGAAGGCCGCCTGACCGCTGCGGTCCGGGGCCTCGGGAACGGCGGAAAGGAATTCCGGCGCAACCTGTCACAGCCGTGGACCGGCCGGTGTCTTGTGTCCGAACCCTCGAAACGAAGGAGACGGACACCATGGCCGAGAACACCGATGTGATCGTGATCGGCGGCGGATACGCCGGAGTGATGGCGGCCAACCGTCTGAAGCGGCGCGCGGACGTCACGGTGACGCTCGTCAACCCGCGCGCGACCTTCGTCGAGCGGATCCGGCTGCACCAGCTGGTGGGCGGAACGGACGACGCCGTCGTCGAGTACCGGGAGGTCCTGGCCGAAGGGGTCGCCCTGGTCGTCGACTCCGTCGCACGGATCGACGCCGCCGAGCGCAGCGTCACGCTCGCGTCCGGCGACCGGATCGGCTACGACTACCTCGTCTACGCGGTGGGGGGCTGCGGACCCGACCGTGCCGGGAGCCGCCGAGTTCGCCCACCCGATCGCCACCCTGGAGGACGCGCAGCGGCTGCGGCCCGTCCTGGACGCCGCGCCCCCGACGGCCGCGGTGACCGTGGTCGGGGCCGGACCGACCGGCATCGAGACCGCCGCCGAACTGGCCGAGCAGGGCAGGGCCGTGACCCTGGTCTGCGGCGGGGTGCTCGGCCCGTACCTCCACGCCCGCGGCCGCCGCTCGGTGGCAGGGCGGCTGGCGGCGCTCGGGGTCACCGTGCTCGAAGGCCCGGACGCGAAGGTGACGGGGGTGACCCGTGATGCCGTGCGCCTCGCAGACGGCCGCGAGCTGCCCAGCCCGGTCACCATCTGGACCGCCGGATTCAGCGTCCCGGACCTGGCCGTGCGCACCGGGCTGAGCACCGATGCATTGGGTCGCCTCCTCACGGACGAGACGCTGACCAGCGTGGACGACGTACGGATCCTGGCGGCGAGGGATTCGGCGGCGCCGTCGGGCCTGCCGCTGCGGATGAGCTGCCAAGCCGCCATGCCGTTGGGCGCGCGGGCCGCGGATACGGTCCTGAGCCGGATCGCGGACGAGCGGCCCGAGCCCCTCAACCAGATGTTCTTCGGTCAGTGCATCAGTCTCGGCCGCGGTGCAGGCATCTTCCAGTTCGCCCACCGCAACGACACCGCGCTGTGGTTCCACGTCGCCGGCCGGCCGGGCGCGAAGCTCAAGGAACTGGTGTGCAAGAGCATCGTCAAACACCTGGCCGGCGAGGCCGCCGAGCCGGGTGCGTACGGCTTGCACCGCGTCTCGGGAGGCGACGCCCGCAGCCGGCGCCTGGCGGCCGCGCAGGGCGGGGCCAGGGCCGCCGCCGAACAGAACGCTTGAGTCGACCGGCATATGCGTTGATCATGAGCCGAACCGTGAGTCGATCATGAACGGATCCGAACCGCCGGAAGACCGACGGAACTTGACGGGAAGAGAATCAACTGTGGACATGCCCTCGCAGACCCCCGATACGGCGACCGAGACCTTCGTCGCCCACCGCAATCTGCTCTTCACCGTCGCCTACGAGATGCTCGGCTCGGCGGCCGACGCCGAGGACGTGCTCCAGGAGACCTGGCTGCGCTGGGCGGGCGTCGACCTCGACACGGTCAGCGACCAGCGCGCGTACCTGGTGCGGATCACCACCCGCCAGGCGCTGAACCGGCTGCGCACCATGAGCCGCCGCAAGGAGGCCTACGTCGGCCAGTGGCTGCCGGAACCGCTGCTCACCACGCCGGACGTGGCCGAGGACGTGGAACTGGCCGAGAGCATGTCGATGGCGATGATGCTGGTCCTGGAGACGCTCGGGCCGACCGAGCGGGCCGTCTTCGTGCTTCGCGAGGTGTTCGGCCTCGACTACGAGGAGATCGCCTCCGCCGTGGACAAGACCCCGGCGGCCGTCCGGCAGATCGCGCACCGGTCCCGCAAGCACGTCGACGCGCGCCGCCCCCGCCGGGCGGTCTCCGCGAGCGAAGCGCGGGTGGCCGTCGAGCTGTTCCAGCGGGCGTTCGAAACCGGGGACCTGCAGGGTCTCCTCGACGTGCTCGCCCCCGAGGTCGTCTACATGGGCGACGGCGGCGGCATCAAGCACGCCGCACTGCGGCCGATCGTGGGCGCCCTCCATGTGGCCCGCCTGTTCACCGGCATGTCGGGCAAGGCCGGGAAGGCCGGGATCGGGCTCTCCTTCGCCCCCACCATGGTCAACGGCACCCCGGCCCTGGCCGTCCACGTGGACGGAGAGCTCGACGGAGTCATCGCCGTCCGCGTCGAGGACACCCGCATCACCGGCCTCTACTTCGTCCGCAACCCGGAGAAGCTGTCCCACGTCGACACCGAGACCACGCCCACCCTGCGGTGAGTTTCGCGCGCCCGCCGGCCTGGCGGTGGGCTGCGGGGGCAGGCACCGGCCGAATGCGGTGTGCCGGGGGGACCCGTACGTGTGGCGCTGGGAGGGGAAGCCGGGGTGAGGGGTCGCTTTGCGGGTACCTCGCATCCGAAACCCCGTCGCAGGAGGAAACCATGCTCGGTACCGACTACCGCACCGGCTCGCCCAACTGGATCGACCTCGGGAGCCCCGACATCCCCCGGGCCGCCGCCTTCTACCGGGCCGTCTTCGGCTGGGAGTTCCACCTGCTCGGGCCCGAGACCGGCGGGTACGGGTTCTTCCAGGTGGACGGGAAGACGGTCGCCGCGGTCGGGCAGCTCGACCCGGGGGCGACCTCCGCGTGGACCGTGTACTTCCGGACCGACGACGCGGAGGACACCACCCGCGGCGTACGCGACGGCGGGGGCACCGTCCGCATCGAGCCGATGGACGTCATGGGGGAGGGGTGGCTCGCGCAGTACACCGACCAGCAGGGCGCCGACTTCGCCATCTGGAAGCCGGGCCGGACACCGGGTCTGGAGCTGACCTCCGCCGACAACGCGCTGTGCTGGGTCGAACTGCACGTACCGGACCCGATGGCGGCGCTGGCCTTCTACGGAGCCCTCTTCGGGATGCGTTCACAGGAGATGGCGGCGCCCGGCATGACCTACCAGGTGCTCAGCACCGCCGACGGGGACCAGGAGGACGGCTCCTTCGGAGGGGTGGCACCGCTGACGGAGGGGGAGCGGGACGCCCGCTGGGTGCCGTACTTCGCGGTCGCGGACGTGGACGCCGTCGTGAGCACCGCGCGGACCAGTGGCGGCACGGTGCTGATGCCGGGCGCGGACGTGCCCGACGTCGGGCGGATCGCCTGGCTGGCGGACCCGAGCGGGGCCGTCTTCGCCCTGCTCAAGGCCGCCGAACCGCGGGGCGAGTGACCCGGGAGACCAGTCGGTTCAGCGGGTTCAGCGGGATCAGCCGGATCAGCCGGACCAGCCGGTTCAGCCGGTGAAGGCTTCGATGAGCGTCCAGACGGCCAGCGCGGCCATGCACAGGGCGCCGAAGCGCTGAACGGTCTTGAGGGGGACCCGCTTGGCGATGAACCGGCCCACGACCAGGGCGAGGGCGGACACCGACATGAGGGCTGCCGCGGAGCCGATGGCGGTGGGCAGCCAGCCGTTGGTGGCGGCGAGGTTGGCGGTCGTGATCTGCGTCAGGTCGCCCCACTCGCCGATGAAGACGGCCATGAACGCCGTGGTGAAGACGGGCCAGAAGCCGGTGACGGCCTTGGCCGCCGAGTCCGCCTCGTCGTCGGCGCCGGCGCGCATCATGACGACGGCGCCGAAGGCGAACAGGGCGGCGGAGGTGAGCTTGACGGCCATGTTCGGCAGCATGCCGATCAGACTTCCGGCGCCGACCGCGATGGCCACGTGCACGATGAACGCGGTGGAGGTGCCGAACCATACGTACAGCGGCCGCATCCGGGTGCCCATGGCCAGCGAGGCGAACATGGTCTTGTCGGGGAGCTCGGCAAGGAAGATCAGACCGAAGGCGGTGAAGATCGCCACGGGGTCGAGAGCCATTCCGGGTGCTGCTTTCTGCTGGAGCCGGGCTCTGATGGCTCGGATCGGCACCCAGCGGGGAGGCGACGGGAAGAACCACTCGGCCCGGCACGACGAAGCGGCCCACACGGTGATGTGGGACGGGTCATGCCTTGGCCGAAGGTCTCGT
This sequence comes from Streptomyces sp. NPDC058289, assembly GCF_042880975.1. Taxonomy (NCBI): domain Bacteria; kingdom Bacillati; phylum Actinomycetota; class Actinomycetes; order Kitasatosporales; family Streptomycetaceae; genus Streptomyces; species Streptomyces sp. NPDC058289. The sequence goes on along the minus strand of NZ_JBHVYI010000084.1, from coordinate 9,188 downwards.
CCGCCCCGCACGTGAAGCGCGGTGGCCCGGTGGCCGGGACCCCTCGAGGCGTCCAGTATGTCGACCAGCGGTTTTCGGGACTACTCCCCTTCGCTGCCGACAACTCTAACAGCGACGCGCAGTGCCCCGGCAGGGCCGAAAGTCCCGGGAGCGGCTATCCGAAGCGCACCGGGAGGTGCTTGACCCCGTTGATGAAGTCCGAGCGCAGGCGGCGTACCTCTCCCGTGAGCGACACCTCCGGATGCCGGCGCAGGAGCTCTCGGACCAGGGCCTTGATCTGGGTGCGGGCGAGGCCGGCCCCCAGGCAGAAGTGGGGGCCGCCGCCACCGAAGGTGAGGTGCTCGTTCGGAGTGCGGCGGATGTCGAAGGCGAAGGGGTCGGCGAAGACCTCCTCGTCGCGGTTGGCGGAGGTGTAGTAGGTGACCACCTTCTGCCCCTCGGCGACGGGCCGCCCGCGCAGGACGGTGTCACGGGTCGCGGTGCGCCGGAAGTTGTGGATCGAGCCGCCCCAGCGCAGGAACTCCTCCGTCGCCGTGGTCCACAGGGCCTCGTCCTCCGGGGCTGCGGCCAGTTCGGCGCGCGCCGAAGGATGGTCGATCAGGGCGATCAGGGCGCCGGAGAGCAGATTGCGGGTGGTCTCGTTGCCGGCGACGCAGAGCAGGACGAAGAACATGTTGATCTCGTCCGGCGACAGCCGGTCCCCGTCGACCTCGGCGTGCACCAGCGTCGAGAGGATGTCCTCCCGGGGGCGGGCCCGCCGCTCGGCGGCCAGCGCGTCGCAGTAGGAGTAGATCTCGGCGGCCGCGAGATCGCTGTCGTGCTTTCCGGCCGAGAGCTCGGGGTCCTGGGAGCCGGCCATCCGGTTGCTCCAGTCGAAGATCAGCCGCTCGTCCCCCTCGGGCACGCCGACCATCTCGCAGATCGTCTGGATTGGCAGCCAGGCAGCGACCTCCGCGACGAAGTCCATGTCCCGGCCCGGGGTGACCGCGCGCTCCACCAGGGTGACCGCCCGCTCCTGGATCCGGGCCGCGAGCCTTCGTACGACCCGGGGCGTGAACCCCGCGCTGACCAGCGAGCGGTACCGGGAGTGGCGCGGGGCGTCCATGCCCAGCAGGACCAGGCGAAGGGTCTCCAGGGACTCGGGGTTCTGGTCGCGGATCATGAAGGAGCCGAGTTCGGTGGACCACAGCTCGGGATCGCGGCTGACGGCCTTGACGTCGGAGTGGCGGGTGACGGCGTAGAAGCCGGCGTGCCGGCCCGGCACCTCGTGCCAGTGCACCGGGTCCTCGCGGCGCAGCCGGGTGAACTGGGCGTGCGGGACCTCACGGGCCCAGGTGTCCTCAAGGAGGTCTATCTCGCCGGTGGGCAGCACGGGGCGGTTCCCTTCGTCGGACGGATCGGAGTCGTGCGGTCGGTACCGGTCAGCAGTCCCTGCCGAGTCCCAGGACGGTCCCGAGGGCCTCGATGACGAGCCCGTCGGGGACGGCGCGCGGTTCGAGGCGGTGCTGCATGGAGAGGCCCAGGAGGATGCCGAGCACGAGGGCGCCGGTCTCCTGCGGCGTACGGGTCAGGGGGGTGCCGGTGGCCTCGGCCCAGTCGGCCAGACCCTCGCCGAGCCGGGCACGGATCTCGGCGTACCGCTGGGCGAGCCGGTCACCGATGAGGGGGCCGCGGGCGGCGTGCAGCCACAGCTCCGTCTCCAGGAGCAGCCAGGAGTCGCCGTGCTCGGGGTGCGGGCGGGTGAGGCTGCCCCACATCGCGGAGAAGTGCACGGCCGGGTCGGCCGGGTCCCCGGCCGCGATCTCGGCGGCCAGTTCCTCGCTCGTGCGCTCCTTCCAGACCTCCAGGAGCGCCAGCAGCAGGCCCTCCTTGCCGCCGAAGTGGCTGTACAGCGCGCCCGTGGTGCGCCCGGCCGCCTCGGCGACGGCTTCGGCGGAGACGGCGTGGAACCCCTTGCGGGCGAAGAGGTCGGCTGCCGCGTCGATGAGGCGGGCGCGGCTCTCGGACTTGCGCTGCGCCTGCGGGGTACGGCGCCGAGGGCGTTCTGGGGTGCGGGACGGCTCCACCGGGGCTCCGGATCGCTGGCTGTACCGGGACGGATTTATATCGGGGTGCCGATATAAATTGCGCCCTCCCTGACGAAGTGTCAAGCGGTACCGCAGGACCGCACGGGCGCCCGGTGGGACGCTGAAAGGGTGCGCGCCGCCCTGAGTGAGCTCCGTACCGGCACCGGCCCCCTGCCGGCGGCCGCACGACGGGCCGTCCGGGTCACCCTCGCCGCAGGTCTGGGCTTCTACGCGTTCCTGTACGGGCTGGACCGGCCCGTCGAGGCCACGTACGCGCTCTTCGCCGCCGTCGCGCTGGCCGGGCTCTCCCGGATACCGGGCAGCGGCCGCATGCGGGCCGGGGTCGTCGCCCGTGTGCTCCCCGCCGCCTGCGCCCTGGTGGTACTGGGCACCTGGCTGTCGGTGCGGACCTGGGCCGCCGTGGCGGGCATGCTGGTCATCGGCTTCTGCGTGGCCTTCTCCTCGGCGGCGGGACCCCGTCTCGCGGGCGCCGCGCCCGGGCTCCAACTGCTGTACATCCTGCCCAGCTTCCCGCCGTACGCCCCCGACACCCTCGGCCAGCGGCTGACCGGCACCGTCGTCGGGGTCCTGCTGCTGATCCTCGCCGAGGCCACCGTGCTGCCCGACCCGGCCGTCCCCGGCTACCGGGACCTGGCCGCCGCCGCCGCGGCCGAGGCGGCCCGGTGCGCCGCCGTGCTGGAGCAGCCGCCCCACACCCTCCCCGCGGCGGAGACCGCCCGTGCCGCGGAGCGGGCCCAGGCCCTGCGGCCCTCCCGGGTCGAGGAGGCGCAGCGGCCCGCGGGACCCGGCGTACGGGAACGCGCGCTGGCCCACACCGGGCTGGCGGCCCGCACCCTGCTGGCCCGGCTCCGGTCCCTGCCCCCGCCGGAGCCCGGACCGGACACCGGGGCGGCCGGGCGGGACCTCGTGGCGGCCGTGCGCGAGTCGGCCGCCGGGACCGCCGGGCTGCTCGGAGCGGGGAACCCGCCCGCGACGGACTCCACGCGGCTGCGGAACCTGCACGTCTCCCTCGCCCGGACCCCCGTGACCGGGCCCGGGCCCGGGTTCCGCAACGCCGCGCTGGTGGAGCTGGCGGATGCCGCCCTCGTGCTGCGCGGCGCCGCCGGGATAGCCGTACGGGGGCGTGCGGGGGCCGCGGACGCGCAGGGGCCGGGGGTGGAGCCGGCCGCCGGACCCGCCGACCGGTTCTGGTACGCCCAGGAGGGGCCGGTGCGGCTCTGGTGGTACCGGCTGGCCGGGAACACCGGGCCCCGGTCCGTGCACTTCCAGAACGCCGTCCGGATCGGCGTGGCCCTCGCCGTCGCCCGGGCCGTCGCCGGAGTGGACTCCCTGCCGCACGGCTTCTGGGCGATGCTCGCCGTCCTCAGCCTGACCCGCACCAACGCCGTGCAGACCCGGGCCACCGTCCGGCTGGCCCTGATCGGCACCCTGGTGGGCGCGGTCGCCGCCGGCGGGGTCCTCGCGCTGGCCGGGGAGGCGAGCACGGTCTACGCGATCGTGCTGCCGCCGCTGATGCTGTTCGCGTTCTGCGTCGGGCCCGTGCGCGGCGTGGGCTGGGCGCAGGCCATGTTCACCCTGGTGGTGGCCATGGCCTTCGCCCAGCTCGCCCCCGTGACATGGCAGTTGGCCGAGGTGCGGTTCCTGGACGTACTGGTCGGCAGTGCGATCGGGATGGTCTGCGGACTGCTGGCCTGGCCGCGCGGCGCCCACGACGAACTGGGGCGCGCCGTGGCCGAGCTGCTGCACGCCGCGGCCGACGACGTCCAGGCGGCCACGGCGGCCTTCGGCCGGGCCCGCGAGGTGGGGCCCGACCAGCGGGTGCGGCACGCATTGGCCATGGCGGAGAGCGCGTACGCCCAGTACCAGACGGAGCGCCAACATCCGGCCGCCACCGCCCCGGGCGAGGACCGGCAGGCGGCGATGATGACCGGCCACCACGTCCTCTGGGGCGGCCGCAGACCCCCCGGCACCCCGCCCGGCCCCCGCGAGGAGGCGGTGGTCCGGGAGTACGGGGCCTGGGTGGCCGCCGGACTGCGCCGCGCGGCGGCAGCCGCGGACCCCGTACACACCGCGGGGTCCACGGACCCGGGTCCCGCCGGTCCCGCCCCCCGCCGGCCCGGACCCGAGGGCGCGCCGCCGGTGTTCTACACGGCGATGGCCTGGCTGGACTCGCTGACCGCGGACCTGGCCCTGCTCGACCGGGGGGCCGCGGCCGGGGTCGGGACCGAGGCCGGGCCCATGGCCTCCGGCGCGGCCTGAGCGTGCGGCGGTGCGGCCGGAGCGGGGCTCTGCGATCGTGGAAAGAGACGGCCTACCGGCTCCGGCGGCGTGGTGTGTGGTGAGGAGCGGACATGTCCGGACTGTTCGAGGCGAGCGTCGAGATCGACCGGCCCGTCGCGGAGGTGTTCGCGTATCTCGCCGACGGGCGCAACGACCCGGAGTTCAGCCCGCGCGTCCAGCGGATCACCCGGACCCCGGACGCCCCGACCGCCGTCGGTACGGTCTTCCGCAGCACGGTGAAGGACGCCGGAATGAAGACCGCCCGGGAGTTCCAGATCACCGAACTCGACGCGCCGGCGCGGATCCGCTGGACGGAGCTGAGCCACAACCTGGTCACCGCCGAAGGCGGCTACGACCTGGCCGAACTTCCCGGCGGCCGGACGCGGTTGCGCGTCTTAACACCTTGACCGGGCACGGCTTCGGCCGCCTCCTCGTCGGCCTCGCCCTGAGCGCGGCGCGCAAGGACGCCCCCGACTTCGGCCGCCGGATCAAGGCGGCGGCGGAGGCGTCCCCACGGCCGGACTGAGGACCGGGCCGGGTCACCGGGTCACCGGGTCGCTAGGTCACCGAGTCACCGAGCCACCGGCTCACCGGGTCCCCCGGATCAGAAGCGTCCGGGCCCGGACGGAATCGGCAGCGGCTTCACCGGCGCCCCCCGCCCGTCCCCGCCGGGTGCCGGCGTACGGCAGGCGATGTCCTCGGCGGGCAGCCGCCCGGTGGCCAGGTACGCGGTGACCGGGGCGGCGGCGCAGGAGGACGGATCGGCCAGGTACACCCCGTGGCCCTCGGCGCCCAGCGCCAGCACCATCCGCGAGCCCTTCAGCGCCCGGTGCAGGCCCTGGCCGCTGGCCAGCGGGGTCTGCGAGTCCCACTCGTTCTGCACGGTCAGCACCCCTGCCCGCGCCTTCATCGGGGTCTGCGCCTCGAGCGGGCGCGGCCAGAAGGCGCACGGCTTGATGTTCGAGGCAAAGTCCCCGTAGAGCGGGAACGCGGCCTTGTCCCGGACCGCATCGCGACGGTACCGCTCGGGATCGCGCGGCCAGGAGTCCGTGTCCCCGCACACCACGCTCCAGAAGACGGCGACGTCGTTGTCGGAGGCGGGCTCGGCCGGGGCCCCGGACCTGCCGGCGAGCGCCCGCTTCATGTCGAAGTCGGGCCCGGAGGCGCCGGGAGTGACGGCGGGCTTTCCGTCGGCCGCATCCTTCAGCGCCACCACGAGCGGGGTGACCTGCGCCGGATAGAAGAACAGCGCGCGTGCGCGCCGGATGTCGTCGCCGTTGATCTTCTCCCCCTGGAAGACGATCGGATCCCGGTCGGCGCGCGCCACCAGGTCCCAGAAGGTCTTCGACACGGCCGCGGGGCTCTCGCCGAGGTGGTACTCGCCCGCGCGTTCCGCCGCCCACCGAGTCCACCGGGCGAAGGCGGGCTCGGCCTCCGTGGCCCAGTTCTGGAACATGCCCCGCCAGATCAGGTTCGGGTCGACGCCGCTGTCGAGCACGAAGCGGTCGGTCCGGCCGGGGAACATCTGCGTGTACACCGCGCCGAGGTACGTCCCGTAGGAGTAGCCCAGGTACGAGAGCTTCCGCTCGCCCAGGACGGCACGGATGGTGTCCATGTCGCGGGCGGTGTTGCGGGTCGTGATGTACGGGAGCACGGAGCCGGCCTTCTCCCGGCACTTCTCGGCGATGCTCCGCGCCCAGGCCACGTCCGAGGGGAAGGACCCGGGCCGGTACGGCCGGTCGATGCCCTGCTCGGCGTCGGCCAGCCCGCAGCTGATGGGACTGCTGGCGCCGACCCCGCGCGGATCGAAGCCGATGAGGTCGTACTGCTCGCCCACCTCAGCGGGGACCACCTCGCCGAGGGCCAGCGGCAGATCGAGCCCGCTCCCGCCCGGCCCGCCCGGATTCATCAGGAGGACCCCGTGCCGTTTGGCGGGGTTCGTGCTCCGTATTCGGGATATCGCCAGGTCGAGGGTCCGTCCCGCGGGCCGCCGGTAGTCGAGCGGCACCTTGATGGTGGCGCACTCGTACGAGGCCGGCTGATCGGCGGCGCACCGGTGCCAGGCGGGCTTCTGCCGCAGGTACGCGGCGTCGGCTCGGAGGCCGTCGGTTCCAGCGCTGTCGGCCTGGACGCTGTCGGTGGGCAGGGCGGAGGCCTGGGCGGCCGCCAACAGGGGCACGGAACTCGCGAGGAGCCCGGCGGCGGCCAGGAAGGATGCCAGTCGTTTCTTGCGCACGGGGGCCGTTCCTTTCGGGTGGGCGGTGATCCGTCCCCACCCTGGGTCACCCCGCGGGCCGGGCGAATCCACCTGAGGGGCGGGGCCCTCTACTCCTCGCGAATGACTGGAAATCCGGACAACTGGCCGACGCGCCGGGGTTTTTGTCCGTACATCAGGTTCCGGGGCGCGGGCCTCACGGGGGCCGGGCGCGCGGCACCGTAGCAGCCTTTCGGGGGGCTGCCCGGATGTTTGTCCAGTCCGGATGGGCCTTCGGCGGGGGAGCCGGAGCCGGCACTAGCGTCCCTTGGCACCCGGGGACCCGCGGGAGCGGCGCGCTCCGTGCGGCGGCTCCCGGGCGTCCCGGGACCCAAGGAGGCAGAGTGCTGTCCATCCGTCCAATCCGTCGGACGAACCTCGGCGGCATGTCGGTCGCTTCGCGACACGTCATGGGCACGGGCATCGTCATCGGAGCCCTCGCCCTCACGCTGATCGCGCTGCTGATACCGGTGCGGAGCTTCGGCGGACGAACCGCCGCGGCGGCCCCGGCCCCGTCGCCCGCCGTCGCCACCTCGCCCGCCCCGGCCTCCGCCGATGACGACGGCGCCGGGGTGATGAACACGGCCTTCGGGCCGCTGACCCCGCAGGACCGCGAGTTCGTGCGCAAGGTCCGCCTGGCCGGTCTGTGGGAACTGCCCGCGGGCCGGCAGGCCCAGGAGCGGGGGACCCGCAAGTCGGTGCGTACGGCCGGCGAGCACCTCGTGGAAGGGCACACCGAACTGGACCGGAGGGTCCTGGAGGTGGGCGAGGCGCTCGGCGTCGAACTGCCGGACCGGCCGTCCGGCCAGCAGCAGGCCTGGCTCGACCAGCTCGACCGAGCCCAAGGGGCCACCTACGAGCGGCTCTTCGTACAGCTGCTGCGGCGGGCGCACGGCAAGGTGTTCACGCTCGTCGCCCAAGTGCGGGCGCAAACCCGCAACTCCGTGGTCCGCGAGCTGGCCACGGACGCCAACACCACGGTCCTGGACCACATCGCGGTCCTCGAAGCCAGCGGCCTGGTCGATTTCGAAGGCCTGGCGGACAGCCCTCCCACCACCGGCCCACCCACGGCCGCCCGACCGGCGGACCCCTCTCCCGCCGCCACCCGACCGAGGAAGTGAAGTGATCACATGCGCGACAACGACTCCACGCAAGGCCCGGCGCGCCAGGACGGCGCAGGGCACAAACGCAGGAGGCGTCCCCTGTACAAGGCACTCGCCGCCGCGTCCGCACTGGTCCTGGGCGGCGGCGCGGTCGTGATCGCGGGCCAGGTGGCCTCCGCGGGCCAGGACCCGGCGCGCCCGGCGCCGGTGACGGCCACCATCGACTGCCCCGACGTGGGAGAGCGGCTGCGCGAGGTTCCCGATCAGGCGCGCGGCGAAGTGGACCGGGAACTCGCCGGTCTCGACACCCAGATCGCCGACGCCTACCAGCGGCTCGCCACCGGCCGAGCGCCCGCGGACGCCCTGCTCGGGGAGCTGAAGGAGGGGCGCGACGCCTCGATCGGCCGCGTCTCCGAGGCGATCGGACGCACCACGGCCCGCCCGGACGGGCTCGCGGAGCTGAGCGCCTGCGCGATGCGCGAGGCGCCGGCCGCCGAGGAGGAGACCGCCCGGGGTGGCACGGACGGGGTCGCCCTGAAGGGGGGCCCGGCCCGCTCCGACTTCGTCCGCATCGGCTCGGTGAAGCCGAACGTACGGAAACCGGCGCCCAAGTCCGGTGCCTCCAAGGGCTCCTTCGCCGTAAATTGCGGGCGCAACGAAGAGCGGCACCTCAACCCCGACAACGTGATCGTCGCCCCCGGCGTGAGCAACGGCGCCCACCACATGCACGACTACGTCGGCAACAAGACCACGGACGCCTTCTCCACCAACAACAGCCTCGCCGCCTCCGGGACCACCTGCACGAACGGCGACCTGTCCACCTACTACTGGCCGGTGCTGAGGCTGCGCGACGGCAAGGCGGAGCAGGACGCGGGGGCCCCGGGCGGCGGCCAGGACGCCAACGTGGGCACGATCCTGCTGCCGAAGCAGGTGACCATCGAGTTCAAGGGGAGCCCCGTCTCCCGCGTCACCGCCATGCCCCGCTTCCTGCGGATCATCACGGGCGACGCGAAGGCCTTCACCAACGGCCCGGCCAACGCCAACGCCTCGTGGAGCTGCACCGGTTTCGAGAACCGGCAGCTGAAGGACAAGTACCCGATCTGCCCCAAGGGGACCGACGTGGTACGGACGTTCGCCTTCCAGAGCTGCTGGGACGGCAAGAACACCGACAGCGCCAACCACCGCACCCACGTGGCCTTCGCCGGCCGAGACGGCTCCTGCCCGGCGGGCTTCAAGGCCGTGCCGCAACTGGTGCAGCGGATCGTCTACGCGACGCCCCCCGGAGCACGCTTCGCGGTCGACAGCTTCCCCGAACAGCTCCACAAGCCGGTGACCGACCACGGCGACTTCATCAACGTCATGCCGGACGAGCTGATGGCCCGGGCGGTGCGGTGCGTCAACGGCGGACGCACCTGCCGCTGACCGGACGCAAAAGCGGTGCCGGCCCGGAGCACGCTCCGGGCC